>JBLMXD010000001.1:0-5313 GCA_050257575.1 Alphaproteobacteria bacterium
CTGGTCTCTCCGGTTCGATCGCAATACACTTCGGAATCTTTGTCGCGTTCGCCACGATTTATCCCCGCGTGGAATTGCTGCTGCGGATCATGGCCAAATGGGTAGCCCTGATCCTTGCCGCGGTTTACACATTGCAACTACTTGCCTACCACGCCTGGAGCGATCTGGTCGTGGTCTGGACCAGCATTGGCGCGGCATTCCTTTTCGTAGAACTAAATGGAGCCGGCCCGGAACTTAACTGGTGGAACACCGTCAAAGCCCGCTTCGCGCCCAAGCCGAAATTCCATGTGGTTCCAAAGCCGCGACCGCGACCGCGAGCGGGTGCTGGCCGGGTAGAAGCCGATGATGCTCACGCCTCGATTGATCTGATTTTAGACAAGATTAACAATTACGGAATCGGAAGCCTCACCGCGAGCGAGCGGCGGCAGTTGGATCGCGAGCGCGAACGGTTGCTAAAAAAATCTGAGTAACCAGTTAGCCGTCGCCCTGCGCGCGACGCATCGCTGCCTGTTTACGACATCAGGCTCGTGCTTCGCACAGCGAAGCCCCTACCGTTTCTCAAGTCCGGCCTCGCTGATTTCACATAGCACGTGGAGCAGAAGCTGGTGCGCTTCTTGAACTCGCGCCGTTGAATCGTTGCGCACCAAGAGATCGACATCAGCAATGCCGATGCTCAATCCGCCGTCGCGCCCGAGGAACGCGATCGTTTTCAATTTGCGCGCTTTTGCTTCTTCCAAAGCGCGAATCAGATTGTCGGATTTACCCGAAGTCGTCAGACAAACAAGCACATCGCCCGGGACGCCCAGCGCTGCCACCTGACGCGCGAAAATTTCACGAAAGCCATAGTCATTTCCAGCAGCGGTAAGGATTCCGCAATCGCTTGCCAGACAAATCGCGGGGTAGGCCTGCCGATCTTTTGCAAACCGAACCACCAGCTCCGTCGCAAAATGGGATGCATCGGTCGCGCTTCCGCCATTGCCACAAATGAGAACCTTGTTCCCCGCGCGGAGACATTCTTCAATCAGGTCTCCGGCTTTGGCTACCTCGTCATTTAACGCGAGGAGAGATTGGAAACTCTCTCTAGCCGCGGCGACTGCGTTCTCCAGAATTTCTCGCGAGCTTTGCATAGGTTCAATCAGTAGAACACACCCTTGGGTGTCAATTGAATAGCAATTTCACTGCGTGGTGACAGTTCTCGGCTTGAAACTCCATTGTCGTAAAGCGAATACGGTTGCGCTATCCAGAACGTCCGGTCCCGTGCTTTTTTGCATCCAAGCCGATGTGACATAACCGGTTTTTGGATCAATTCGTCTTACTCGTGCCTGAGCGCAACCATCGGATCGACGCGCACTGCGCGCAGGCCCGGTATATAACAAGCGAGGAGGGCAACTCCGATCAACAGAAACGCCACGCCTGCGAACGTCAGAGGATCCGTTGGTCTAACACCGTAAAGCAGACCGGCCATCAATTGAGACACGATCAGGGCGCCCACGAATCCGACGGCTGCCCCAATTATTGCCAGGTGAAGTCCCTGGCCAAGGACCATTCGCATAATGTTTTGCCGTTGCGCGCCGAGGGCGAGACGAATTCCGATTTCGTGCGTACGCTCGGTGACCATGTAGGAAATCACCCCATATATTCCGAGGCCGGCGAGAAGCAGTGCGGTGAAAGCAAACAACGCGACGATCTCCATCGAGAATCGGCGCTGGGAGAGAGACGCCGAAACCGTTTCGTTGAGAGTCTGCGCTCCAAAAACCGGAAGGGTCGGGTCGAGCGACTGCACCTGTGCGCGCACCTGGTCTGGAATCGTCACGGTGTCCAGATGTCCGCGTAAAAAGATCGTCAAATGTTTGGCCGAATCCTGATAAATGTTCAGGTAGAGTTGCGGCACATCGGCCTGTGTCAGTGATTCTGTTCTGGCATTCGAGATCACGCCCACAACTGTGATCCAAGGAGAACCAGCTCTGGTCCGTCTGAACCGCTTGCCAAGCGCATCCTCGTTAGGCCAATACGTGTGCGCGAATGCCTCATTGATGACCGCGACCTGCGGAGCGGTGTCGGTATCGAGCTCGTTGAACAGCCTGCCGCGCAGTAACGGGATCCCTACCAGGTGAAAGTATCCCGGCGTAACCCGCGATCGTTCGACCATGGAAGGCGCCTCCGGTCGCTCGCCGGGACGCTCGAACGTCAAAAACAATTTACCCTCGAGCGCGTTTAGCTCGCGTTGACTTTGGTCCAGCGGAATGGAAGCGGGATCGCCGAGAGCGGCCTCCTCAACTCCGGGCAGCGATCGGCAACGGTCAACTAACTGGCGGATGAAAGGTGCCTCCTGCGCAGCGGTCGCATATTTGTCGATCTTAACGTCGTTCGGATAGGGCATCCGCGTCCGAACGGTCATGACGTTCTCGGGATTGAAACCGACCCGGACATTCAACAGATCCCAAAAACTTCGCAGCAGAAGGCTCGCCGCAGTCATGAGGACTAACGAGAGCGCAAATTCGGCGATGACGAGGCCCCGTCGCGTGCGTCCATGTTCACGAGAACCGCTCGCGCCGCGGCCTTCGATTTTGAGCGCGTGATTCAAATCCCGACGGCCAATCTGCAAAGCCGGAGCCAGACCGAAAATAAGACCGGAGACGATTGAGGTAATCAGGGCGAAAAATAAAACCGTCCAGTTTATCGAGATTTCATTTAGCCGCGGAAGATCGCCTGGCACGAGTCGAAGAAGGAATTCTTTGGTGGAAAATAAGATCGCAAGGCCGGCTACTGCGCCGAGTAGAGAAAGAAGCAAACCTTCCGTCAGCAGTTGTCGCGTCAAACGTGTGCGACTGGCACCGAGAGCCTGGCGAAGAGCCAACTCCGGCGTACGCACACTGGCTCGCGCAAGTAAGAGATTCGCCACGTTGACGCAGCTGATCAAAAGAACCAAGGCTACTGCGCCGAGTAAAAAAACAAGGGATTGACGAACGTTCCCGATCACTCGCTCCTGAAGCGGAATCAATCTCATTCGCCATTTGTTTTGTCCCGGGTAGTCGCCCGGGAATTGTTTCTGCAAGGACGCGACGAGCGCATCCAGCCGGTTCTGCGCCGCAGCGATTGTTAATCCGGATTTAAGTCGGGCAATGGCGGTTGGAAGGTTGCGGCGGTTGCGCGCCGGGTGATCGGGCAATGGTGGGCCATAAAAACTGGTGGCAGCCCAGATTTCGATATTTCTTTCTTCAGCCGTCCGCCCCGGCGCGTCGAAACTGGGTGGCATAACGCCAACGACCCGGTACAAGTCGGTATCCATCCGGATGCTCTTGTCCAGAATGTTGGGATCGCCGCCGAAAGCGCGCATCCACAACGCGTCGCTAATTACAACCTCCGGCAGAAACCCGGGTGAGTCGTAGTGCGGATCGAAAGCCCGGCCCATCTGTGGTTGCGCGCCCAGCAGGGCAAAGTAATTCGGCGCCACAATGGTCAGCCGAACGCGGGTAGGGTGATCCGAGCCAGTCAGGTTATTTTCGTCAAACCATGTCGGCGAAACATTTTCGAAAATTCCCGAACGTTGAAGGTCCTGCCATTCTGGCTCCGACATTCCAACATCCTGTGCACCGATTCCGGGAAAATCAGCCTGCACGCTGACGAGCTGTTCAGGGTGCGAGTAGGGCAAGGGCTGCAACAAAGCCGCATCGAAAACAGTAAAAATCGCCGTGGTCGCGCCAATGCCCAGGGCCAGCGTTGCCACTACGACAATTGTAAACCCGGGAGACTTGCGCAAGGCGCGCAGAGCGAAACGCAAATCCTGTAGAATTTCGTCGGCCCACATCCAGACGCGCTCTTCGCGCGCCTCTTCCTTGATTTGTTCGACACGGCCAAAACCGCGCAGCGCCTGGTTACGCGCTTCGTAGGGCAACATTCCGGCGGCGATGTTTCGCTCGGTCAGGAGGTCGATATGTTGCTGAATCTCGTCCGCTATTTCGGCATCGCGATGACTTTTGCGAAACAGTCCTAACAATCGGGAAAACCAAGCGCGGACGTGAGGCATAAATTTTCTATGCTCCCGACAAAACGAAATCGATTCCCTTGGTGATGCGAAGCCAATGCTCTTTTTCCGCTGCAAGCTGCTTTCGTCCGGCCACCGTCAATCTGTAATAACGCGCCTTGCGATTGTTATCCGAAACGCCCCATTCCGCCCTGATCCAGCCCTGCGCTTCCAAACGATAAAGCGCGGGATAAAGCGAGCCCTGCTCGACGTTAAGAATGTCTTTCGACAGTTGCTTGATCCGATCGGCGATGGCGAGGCCATGTCGGGGATCATGTTGAAGCGCTTTCAGGATCAACATGTCGAGCGTTCCGTAAACGAGGTCGGGTTTCTCCTTGGCCATAAATTCCTTTGACCTAGACAGTCTTGGTGACAGAATCGTTCAACCCGTTTGCCTAGACTGTCAAGGCAAATCGGCACGATAAGAGCGCATGTCTATCCACCGAATCATCACAAAATGATGAAAAAGAAGATCGTGGACAGCGCGCGGACTTTTTATAACCACCATGGTTTTGACAACGTTTCACTTATGAAACCTGCCAGAGCCGCACCAGCGAACCTCTCGTTGTTCAACCAAACCGGCTGGAAATCGACCGGTAAAAATGGTGCGCGATAGAGGGTTCGAACCTCTGACCCCTACCGTGTCAAGGTAGTGCTCTACCACTGAGCTAACCGCGCATTCGGGTCAGTAGTCATAAATGATCGGGGATTATTGATCAGTCAAGGCTATGGGCTCCATGGTGACCGACCATGATCGCCGCAATACATCAACACTAGACAACCGGAACGCCTGAGGCGAACATCTCACTCCCCGTGAGTACACTATTTTTCAAGCGTTTCCTGAAACGCCCGTTCCAGATCGCTTCCATTGTGCCCAGTTCCAAAGCGCTGGTGGAACGTGTGGCCAGCAAGATGGACTTCAGCGGCCCTCGAGTGATCGCTGAATACGGCCCTGGAGAAGGGGTGCACTCGCGTCAGATCGCGCGACGCATGACCCCAGATTCGCATTTGCTGCTCTTCGAGCTCGATGCGGCCCTCGCCAGGTCGCTGGAAAGGCAATTTTCAGCCGATCCCCGTGTGCACGTGATCCACGGCGACGCAGCTTCGTTGCCGTTCGAGCTTAAACGGCATGGCTTCACTTCGTGCGATTACATTCTCTCCGGTATCCCCTTTAGCATTCTCAAGATCGAAAAGAAGCGTGCGTTGCTACGAAAGACCTACGATGCGTTAAAGCCAGACGGCAAGTTCATCATTTATCAGGTCACTAACGAATTGAAGCAGCACGCAAC
>JBLMXD010000002.1:0-7232 GCA_050257575.1 Alphaproteobacteria bacterium
AAAGTGTCATGTCCACGTCCATTAGTGTGAACGCGTCATGAGGCTTGGCAACCGTGAACGAGAAAACGTCCGATGCCAACGTGACACGGGAAACGCAACGCTGATTGACGTTCACGAAACCAGACCGGTGCGCCAACGTTAGGAAAAAATCATCAAAAGGGTGCCGGGCACTCAAATTCGATTGGTTAAGATCAGCTGCTTACCGGTAATGCTGCTTCTGGCTGTTCAGATTCCGCAGCGCGCACCGTCGCAGCGAAATAGCGGGGGAGCTCTGCCCGCCGCGTACTGTCAAGGAGGGGGCTTGTGGGATCAGTACAACAGTCCAGCAACGGAACCGCCCGTCGGCATCGGGTCGCAGCAGTTCGAGCCGGCTATGGTCGCGTTCGATAACCAGGCTGCTGACGACTTCGTAATCGGCGGTGGATATGGGGCACCGTACATCACGGGAGTGCGCGCGATGGGTGAATATTCCGCGGGCGGCGGGCCCGCATCGTCGTTCAACATCTATTTCTACCAGAATGGCGCAGGCAATCTCCCCGGAACACTGATCGCGGCTTTCATGGACCTGCCGTACAGCGGAACGTCGCCTGATTTCTTAATCTGCCTTCCTTATCCGTTCGGCGTCAGCCCAGGAACGTATTGGGTCTCAGTGCAAGCCCGGCTAGACTCCAATCCGAATGGCCAGTGGTTTTGGCATAATCGGACTATTCAATCCAACGCAGGCGCTGCCTGGCAGAACCCGGGTGACGGCTACGGGACCGGTTGCATTACATGGAACCGAAAAAGCGCGTGTATGGCCGATCAAGTATGGCCAGATCAGGTGTTTCAGATTCTCGGGTTTCGTGAGGGCCCGACGCCAACGCCTCAACCGCACCGAACACCAAGGCCGCGTCCGACACCAGCGCCTCGCCCTACTCCGTGATTCCCGCGAATCACCGAGAAGTCACTGCCGACTCATTGTCGTCACGACCCCACGGGCCGTCTGCGTTTGAATCGAGAGCAGCGTTGAGATCGACTCGGTCCGAGGGCGGCGGCTACACAATTGAAAGTGCTCGCGCTACTGCTTGGACGCTTTCTCTTCGATGTATTTGATTACATCGCCTACGGTCTGGAGTTTTTCCGCGTCTTCGTCCGGCACTTCCACGCCAAATTCCTCCTCGAAAGCCATCACCAGTTCCACAATATCCAGTGAGTCCGCTCCTAGATCTTCAATGAAAGACGCTTGCGGCGTGACCTGTTCCGGGTTTACGCCGAGTTGCTCGACAATGATGTCCTTGACCTTCTCTTCGATCGATTTTTCCGCCATAAAATTTGTTAAGTTGGTATTAGTCGCGCTGGGGTTAAGCCCAGCGGCGGCCGGACAGTCCGGGCACAGCATCGCAAGTAAATGAATTACACAGGATGTCAATCCTTTTCGGGTAGTGGTATCCACATTACGCTACGATGTCTGAAAGGCGCGGCCGTTCGTCCTATCTTGCGCCTTGGCGTTTGCTTCCGTTTGCCATTCGAGTAGATGAACGTGATGAGCACGCCGCCTGTCGAGCCTGCCGATCTGCTTGATCTTAAACTTCTCCCTGCCTGGGTCAAAGAACCGGGCACTACGAATCATTACGAACACTACACACCAGAAACCGATACGGAGCCGCGCAGTCGCGACCGCGTTGACAGACATAAAGATCGAAGGTTTCGCGCCAGGCAACGGCAGGGAGACAGACAAGGAGCAGAACGAAAACCAGACAGGCGTCCTGGTCGGAGAATGCCAAAGAGTCGGGCCGACGAACGTCGTCAGTTCGATCGAGGGAAGAATCGACGCTCAACAGACCGGTTCCCGCAGCCTGCCCCGAAACCGCCGGAAGTCACCATCCGTTTTCTACCGCGCCAGGGCGTCTTTGAAAATGTCGTGGCTCAGATCAAGTCGGGATCTGTTGCATATTCGCTGTTCGCCCTGGCCCGTTTGTTTTTGGAAAAGCCGGGACGCTATGAAGTGCGTGTGACCTCCAAGTCGGAAATACCGCTCTTTGAACTTGGCGAGAGCGGCGTGGTATCTCTGGATAAACAATTCCTCGAGCGAAACGCATTTCGATTCGCGCTACCCGACTTTTACCGGGTTGATGTTGTAGAGAACGAGCCAATTAAAGGAAACTTCTCGAACGTGGCGCGATGCCGGTTGAGTGGAACGCTTCTGGGGCCGACGAATTACCACACATACCAGCCGCAGCTACGGAGCTTGTACGAACAACGTTTCAGCCGGCGTATGACCTTTAGTGATTATCAGCGCCAAATCGAAATCGCAAGCGACCCCGCTTTGGTCGAACGATGGAAAGAGGAAGCGAGGAAGGCCACCACTTACACAACATTACGGGAAGAGAATCCGGTGACGTTTTCATCTGCTGTAGAGGCAGAACGCCACTTTCGATCACAGTACTGCTCGACACTAGTCCGCAGCGTGAAGGATGTGACTATCGGCGGCACGCCGAGCCGGGGTCTTCCCGATCGGATACTCAACAGGGCAATCGAGCAGGCGTGGGTCCATGAAAACCGTTCGCCGTCAAACATCATGCAGGAATTGGCCGGCCGATTTCGACAAAATGCCTTGAACGTTTTTCGTCATCGGCGCGGAATGTTGTTTGTGTCGCCGATTCGTGTGCGTGCGTTCGTGCACGAACATGCAGGAGTGTCTTCGTCTGTGAACGCAATCTTGGACGCGGTGTCGACCATGAGTGCGATCAATCGGAAACAGCTTTTCGAAAAGTTAACCGGTGGCGGCGCGAGCGAGGAAACCGAAGCGCGCAGGCTGGCGCTCGCGTCGGATTTGCGTTGGCTGATCAACGAAGGCTACGTGATCGAATTCAACGACGGGTCACTTGATCTGCCGCGGATGAAATCCAAACCGCAGGAGAAAAATCCAGAGACGTTTGCCGCTATAAACGCGTGGGCGATTGATATGTCCGCCACTACAACGCCTTGGCCTTTGCAGCTTACCTGGCCAGAATCTTAGCGCGCGTTGTACGAAGTTTGTCCCAGGTGCCAGGGAGCAATCCTAGATGGCGCCGGCTTTCTTGAGTGCTTTGTAGGCACCCTGTTTGTTAATCGTCTTTAGGCCGCGTGCCGTAATACGTAGGCGTACAAACTTTTTGAGCTCCGGCACCCAGATGCGCTGGCGGTGCAAGTTTGGGGCGAATACGCGCGGCACCATTTTCGTAATGTGCCGGCCTACGCCGCCTTTTTTCTTGGCCAACCCGCGCCGGTGGATAACGCTGCCGCGGGTCGCTTTTGCTCCTGTGATGTGACAAACCTTCATGTGGCGAAAAAGTCGCGTAACGTGCCGTGTTTGGGCGTCGAGGTCAAGAGGATCGTTGCTCGCCGAAGTCGCTGGGAACCTATGGCCTGCGCAGGCTTTGATTCCCGGCGCATAAACAGCCGGGGACCCGTTACTTTTGAAGAGTTGAACGCGCAACTGCTGGTCGCGGTCAAAACTAGCTCCAACTACAGCCGACCGATCTTGCGGCACCGATCATCGGACATAGCTAATGCATAAGAATAATCATAAACTGCGAGTCGGGATTGTCGGAGCGGGCAATATTGTTCGCACCCGCCATTTGCCGGCCCTGAAAAAAAATCCTGATGTCGAGATCGTGGCCGTTTCGAATTCGACATACGAAAGCTCGGAAAGGTTTTGCCGCGAGCATTTGCTGTCAGCGCTGCCGATGCGGGACTGGGCGGAGCTGGTTGCGTCACCGGATATCGACATTGTCTGGATCGGGACCGCGCCCTACATGCATTCGGCGGTGACGATCTCGGCGCTTGAGGCAGGGAAACATGTCTTTTGTCAGGCCCGCATGTCGATGGACTTGGCGGAAGCAGAGGAAATGCTTGCTGCGTCGAAGCGGTACCCCGAGTTGGTAACCATGCTTTGTCCACCGCCGTTCGGGCTGCGAGGGGATTTGATGGTGAAAAAGATTCTTGCCGAAAATTACATTGGCCTGCCGCATCATGTGCGGCTGCAGAGTTTCCACGGCAATTATCTGGATCCCGATGCGCCGGCGCATTGGCGACAAAAGGTTGAGATCAGCGGGCTAAACACACTCACTCTGGGGATTTATGTCGAAGTGCTTCAGCGTTGGCTCGGCGATATCAGAGGTGTATTCGCGCGCGGCAAGGTCATTCGTCCTATTCGCGAAGCCTACCACGTGATCATCCCCGATTTGCTGACGGTTTTGTGCAGTTTCGAAAATGGCGCGGTAGGTGTGCTGGAATTCAGCGGCATTAACGCGCTGGCGCAAGGCGATAGACTGGAAATCTACGGCAACGCGGGGACTCTGACGTATGACTTTACGTCCGACGAGGTGCGGATTGGAAAAGTCGGAGATCGCGCATTACAGGTGGTGGATACTCCGCCCGAACTGGACGGCGAATGGCGCGTGGAAGAAGACTTTCTCGCTGCAGTGAAATCAAAGGGGCGCGTGCTTCCCCATCCAAATTTCGAAGAAGGCCTTCGCTATATGCGCGTCGTGCAAGCTGTCGCTGACTCTCGAGCGGGCAACGAGTGGGTGACCATCAAAGGGTGAAGAGTGGCGCCTGCCTTTTCACGGCGTCATCCCGTTTCCCACGAGGTATCTTCGCACCACCAGTGCCCAGATTAGCAACGTAATCAGCATGTACCAGGCGAAGAATCGATCGTAACCGCGCCGGCGGGCAATTAGACCGCCGGCAGCAAGCAATGCGTAGTGGCCGACGAAGGGAACGTACCAGATCGGGTGCAAGAGATCGCCGTGAATTGCAGTTTGTATGATGTCGAACAGGCACATGACGATGAACGCCGAGTAGTAACCCGTGCGATTACGTTGAAAGCGGCGCTGGTGTTCTTCCGCTTCAGATAAGTCGGGCGGATAGAGAAAAACGGTGAGCATGTACAGCGTGATCGTCCAAACGATCAGCACAAGGAACCTGTCGAAGCTCCATGCAATCTCCGTATTCCATTTAAACGTCACCCACCATTGCAGGACGAGCATCAGGAGTGTCGCGAGGGTGAGAACGATGTGAACCTCATCGAGCGGGCTTTCTCTGCGGCGGTAAAAAGCGCGCCCGGCTCCCGCGAGCAGGTTGGTCACGCCCAGACCAATGATGATAGACATCAACGCGGCGATGAACTCGAAGCTGCTCATCAGATTCTGTGCGTTCTGCATGGCGCGCCGAGCTTAACGGGAATTGGATTCGAAAATCGAGTGACAAATCACGATTACTGACCGCTTCCGTTTATCAATATTTCGACTTTGGTGAACTCTCTAACAACCAGCCCAGTGTGTCGTTCAATGCTGTTAGTGCCGCGCCTTCGATCGGGTCATTGTGATGGGCGCCGGGCAATGCAATAACGCGTTTTTCTCCCGCGTAAGCGCTAACCACCAGCCTGTGAAAACGGGGCGCAACGATCTCGTCTTTTTCCGCAAGCAGGACAATCGCCCGTGCATGACTCATCTTCGCGTTTGCAATGCTGTCGAGGTCAGGCGGTATCTGCAAAGCGACTGGACCTGCCAACAACCACAGGTTCCAGCAACCAAACTGGCGCAGGATCATTTCACGGATTGGCGGGGGGTTCTGTAAAATGACTCCAGAGATTTCATCAGGCCGCGCTGCGGCCACGCGAAGCGCTGCCGTTGCGCCAATGCTCGTTCCAAAGACAATGATTGGAGCTGTCGAGTCCGCTGTCCTCAGTGCAAGACCCGATGATGATCCGCTGGGGACAGCGGACTCTACAGCACGCGTTCTCTTTGCGTCACGCTTTAACTCATCAAACGCGCTGAGCGCTGCGGACCCGATCTTGGACAACCGCGCAGGACCCGTGCTGCCGCCGAACCCGGGATAATTCATTCCCCAAATTTCCACTGCGCGACCATTCCACATCTCAGCTTCCATGTCTGCCCAGCGGTCGGCGCGATCGGCGTTGCCGTAAAAGCGCAAGATGAACAAGTCCGCGTGACCTTGTTGCTGTGCTTTCCGCGATTGCGCCGTCCAGATTTCGACCTCGCCGTCCTCGAACGGGACTGTTTTACGAACGGCGCCGCGAGTGTCGAGAGGCGCTCTTGTGGGAAAGAGAATCAGATGGTCCGCCAAATGACCGAAAAACATGGCGGCCAAATATACAATGCCGAATGCCAGCAAATGCCACAGGAGAGTGAGAATTTTTAGCCGCAGATCTCTTTAGCCCACAACATACAAGCGTTATGAAACAGTTAGAAGTTCGCCAGACGCACTGTCTAGTTACCCGTTCGAGTGACACAAATCTAACAGTTAGCAGTTTCGCTGACTTTTCTCGCCGTTGATCGCGGATATGATTGGCGTTGTGGAATCCTCCTCGAAGAAGAAAGCGGCCTACAGTGCCCTGGGTGACTCAGCAAAACCTGAAGTAGCCCGCGCCATTGAAAAGCTCGTTGAGCAAGCATGTGATTCCGAGCTCTCCCGCATCAACGCGCTAGCCTTTGCGGCCCGGCACAATCTGAATGAAGAAGACGTGATCGCCGGCTTTCTGCACGGTTCGCAGATCGGATTATTCGACCTGGCGTGGAATATTCTTTGTCCCGGCTGCGGGGGCGTCCTCGATACGGGCGAAACGCTGAAAACAGTGAATCAGGCCGAATATAGCTGCGCGCTTTGCGCCTGTGGTTATGAGCCGACTCTGGACGAAATGGTCGAAGTCACATTCACTGTCAGTCCGCGCGTACGTAAGATCGCGGCGCACGCGCCTGATAAACTGCCCTGGATCCAGTATTTCAGACAGGTGTTTTGGAGTTCGGGCGTCGACTTGCCGGATGACGAAGCGCTGACAAAACTCTTGGACGAAATCACGCTGGATAGGGTCGAGCTGCCGCCTGGTGGAAAAGTCGCGCTGTCGCTGCGGTTACCACAAGAATTCGTGATCATTTTCGATCCGGTCGTCCACCTGGCTCATTTCATCGACGTAAAAGGTGAACCAACTGATGAACAACAATCGTTTTCGTTCGTTATGACCAACGATCAGGCGCCGACTGCAACAACAGAAATGCGGCCCGGCCCAGTACGAATTTTTCTGGAGAACCGGTCAACGCGGCGGACATTGCCCGGCCTCTGGATCGCAGGTGATAAGTTGCATCATCTGCTCGGCAGACGGCGCCCATTTCTCACCGCGAAGCGTTTACTGAGCAATCAAACATTCCGTGATATCTATCGCACCGATACGGTTGCTGTAGATCAGCGGC
>JBLMXD010000003.1:0-4205 GCA_050257575.1 Alphaproteobacteria bacterium
ATGAAGCACGGGATTTGCTGGGGGAAGTAAATGTGGAGATTTTGTTATCGCGTTATGCTTCTCCGGAAAAGATCGAATACATCGTCAAGCCCGGGGACGTGCTGGCGAAGATTGCGCGCAAACTGAAGACAACGCCGGAGTTGATCATGCGGATGAACAACATGAGCAGCACCATGTTGCGGATTGGAGACCGCCTGCTTATTTCGCATCCCGATTTTTCGATGGTAATCCAACGTAAATCGGACCTGGTAGTCCTTTTGAATCACGGGGCCTTCTTCAAGCAATATCACGTGCGGGAGGCGAAGTTGCCGCAGAAACAATCAACCAAGGTCGTGACGAAAGTCGCCGAAACCATGGCTTGGAAGAACGGCCAACGCGTTGGCCTAGGCAGCAAGGAGTACCTGGCCAGCACCAAGTGGATCCGACTTGCCGGCGGGCCGGGTTATACTTTGTATGCGGTACCTGATGCAACACACCCAAATCTTGAGCAACCGCCTCCGCCGACGGGGCTCGGTCTCGCCGCCACAGATCTTGAAGAGCTAAGTACCCTTGTAAACAATCGTACTCCGGTGACTATTATTGACTGAGCTAATAGTTAAAAGAGTTACATTGTTACAAAAGCAGGCACACGAAACCGACGTCGCTCCCTAATTTTGTAACTTCATAACTTTGCAACCTTTGTAACCTTCACCATGGAATGGCAACCGCTGGAGTTTGAAAAGCCGATCTTCGAACTGGAACGGCGCCTGCAGGAGTTAAGGAGTCATTCTACAAAACACGATGTCGATCTCGGATCGGCGGTGCAGGAACTGGAAGCGAAGCTTCGTGAAACGTCCAAACAGGTCTATCGTAACCTGACGGCGTGGCAGCGGGTGCAAATCGCGCGCCACAATCAAAGGCCATTCGCACTCGATTACGTTCAACGCTGCTTCACGAACTGGGTCGAGCTGCACGGCGACCGCCGCTTCGCCGACGATCGTGCGATGCCCTGCGGTATGGCCATGCTTGGCGCACAACGTTGTGTGGTAATCACGCACCAAAAAGGACGCAACACCAAGGAGAATTTAATGCGCAATTTCGGGTGCGCCCATCCGGAGGGTTATCGCAAGGCGCTTCGCCTTATGCGGCTGGCTGAAAAATTCGGGATGCCGGTGATTTCCTTGATCGATACACCAGGCGCCTTTCCCGGTATTGGGTCGGAAGAGCGCCATATTTCGGAGGCGATTGCGGTGAATCTTCGCGAGATGATGAAGCTGCGTGTTCCGATTATCGCGGCAGTTATCGGCGAAGGAGGCTCGGGCGGGGCGTTGGGTATTGGCGTCGCTGATCACGTGTTGATTTTTGAAAATGCTTACTACTCAGTAATTAGCCCGGAAGCCTGTTCCGCAATTTTGTGGAGGGACCGGCGTCATGCGGCTGAAGCCGCTGAGGCGCTCAAATTAACTGCGCAGAATCTATTAAAGCTGGAGGTCGTAGACGAAGTCATCCCCGAACCAGAGGGAGGTGCGCACCGCGATTATGATTCCGCTGCTGCCAATCTTGGCCAGGCGTTGCGCCGCAACCTGGAGCGAATTTCTCAAATTCCGATCGCAGAATTGCTGGAGAAACGGTATCAAAAATTCCGCCGGCTAGGCGTGTTTTCCGAATCTAAACCTGTCACTGTCCCGGCTCGCTCTTGATGTGATGTTTAGGAGTCGGGGCAAATCAATGGGGTTTCTTTGGCTCGGCATTTTTGCTGCCGTTGCCGTGGCGCGCGGGCGGGATTCGACGACAGAATTCCGTTTCGACCGGGATACGTTCGCGTTCGCTAATCAAACTGTATTCGAGTACCACGAGGGCCACGCCTCCCTGCGGAAATCCTCCGCGACGAAGCGAGACGCATATAATCGGCACTGTTTCGTGATGTGCCGCACAGCCATGCAATTCAAGAAATTTGCACGCTTCGATCCACGCCGTTCCTCGCTGGACGATGCGGCATTGGCGGATCGTATTCGCGACGTCACACATCGAGCAGCCTGGTTGGAGCCGTTGCCTGAAAATCAACGAATCGTGTTCCCAGGCTACAGGGACCTGAAGGAAATGAGCAAGGCTCGTCGTGAATTGGTTCAGTTAAACATCGGCCACGGCTGGCCGAGCTATTTTCGATTCAGCAACATGCGGATGGTTTTTCAGGACGGGAAGGGATATCAGGAAGAAACCCACGCCCGGTTGAATGCAGCTTTGGCAAGCGGCGAGTTGTTTGTTGCGTTTCTCACCACTTATCCCAGCCTGAGTATCAACCACGCGGTCCTGGTGTATAAACTAAAATCTTCTTCGTCGAATTCCGGAATTGAGCATTACCTGGTTTACGACCCGAATCATCCGGAATCACCGCGCGATCTCGCCTGGTCCTCGCATGACCGCGCCTTCTCCTATCAAAAGGATTGGGACTTTGTCGGTGGCTATGTTCGGGTTTACCAAACTTACAGCAAACCGATGCAGTAAAAGCGATTCTTTAATCGGGCGCCTATGCCAAAGAATCCGTCACCACCCCAACCGCCACCGCCGCCTACACCGCCGGAACCGTTGCCACCTAACCCTGTGCCTGTGCCGCCAACAGGAAGATGATTTTCTCAATGTTGTTTCGTTGGCGGAAACAAGAAGCGTAGCGCCGGCTCGACGCGTGCTGCCCATGCAGTTTCGCTGTGGTCGGCACCTTTGGCTTCGAGATAGCTAAGATCGACACCGAGGCGCCAGCCTTTCTCCATCAAGTATTCGCACAGGTTGCGCGCATGCTGCCAACCGGGTTCGTGCGTGCCAGTGTCGAGCCATATTTTTAGCGGCGGCTTCTCACCAACTATGCCTACGAGGCGGAAGATTGCGTAATCATCCCACCAAATCGATGGCGACATTACAATCAAACGTGTGAATACCTCTGAATACAAAATTCCGATTGCTAGCGTGGCCAAACCGCCAAGCGATGATCCACCAAGCCCCGTAGACTCTGCATCCGGCATCGTTCGATACTTTCTGTCGATGAATGGCTTCAATTCCCGGATCAAGAATTGCCCGTAAATATGGGCCAGGCCGCGGCTCAGCTTTTTGGGGTGGTCCTTTGGTTCGATTACACCGGGGGTTGGCGTGTATTCGTCTACCCGTTCTTCGCCCATGTTTGCTACCGCAACGATGATCAGTGGCTCGATCAGTTTTCGCCGAATCAGGCGTTGCGCGGTTTCATCGACGCCCCACTCGACTCCGACAAATGAAGTAGCCGCGTCAAAAACATTTTGTCCATCGTGCAAATATAGGACCGGGTAACGCCTCAAAGAAAAGCGTCGATAACCAGGCGGTAAATAGACGAGAACGTCCCGCCGGTTCCCGAGAATCCTGGACGGAAAGGCGCGGTGCCGTTTGATGTTTCCCGTGAGCGTATGTTTTGTCATGCGAAGCGAGACGCATCGTAGCAGATGAAATGTCGCGCAAGCCTTTCGTTCGCCGCCGGATGAATCCGCTGCGGCAGACTTGCGATTTCATCGCGTCGCCATCAAGATGCTCGCGCGAGTTTCATGAACGAACGTTATCTCAGGTATTATACTCCGCAGTTCCTCAATAACGGAAAATGGCCCCGCCACGACTCGAACTGTTGGCTGGGAACGTTACCGTACTACTTCTCGCTGTTGTGAAACTGGTAATCGCGGCGACCGGCGCAAGCGGAACAATCTATCTCCAGAGACTGCTCGCGCAGATCGATTGCGCGGCGCACGAAGTGCATCTCGTCATGAGTGCCTACGCCGGAGAGGTTGCGAAGCAGGAGCTGGATGATTTCAAAATTCCTTTGGGGGTGCGCCGGCATTCTGAACCCGATATGAATGTCCCTTTTGTGAGCGGGTCAGCTCGCTTCGACGCGATGGTGATTGTCCCGTGTTCGATGGCCACTCTGGGAAGAATCGCTTCCGGTTGCAGCGACAGCGTGCTGTTGCGCGCCGCCGACGTTTTCCTGAAGGAACGGCGGAAATTGATTCTGGTGCCTCGCGAGACACCGTGGAACTTGATCCATGCCCGTAACGTGGTGAGTCTCCTTGAGGCCGGCGCGATTGTTCTTCCGGCGATTCCGTCCTTCTACAGCCGTCCAAACTCCGTTACCGCAGTGGTCGACACTGTCGTCTGGCGTATTCTCGACCAAATTGGTTTGCCTAGTTCGCGCGCATACCGTTGGGGAGAGGAAA
>JBLMXD010000004.1:0-7388 GCA_050257575.1 Alphaproteobacteria bacterium
ATCTCACAACCGGAGTCATCGGCCATGAAGGCAGCACGGTGGTCGTCATTCTCAACGGCCTGCGCCTTCTTCGATCACGCCGCACTTAGCCGGCCAGTTTTTCCAGCGGCTGATTGTTTTCGAACCTGGTGATGATGTCGGATTTTGCGAACAATCTGTTCAGCTCTACGTAACGCACTCCAATGGACTGACAGATTTCGTTCGGAACTGGATCGAACGCCAGAGTCGGGCAACCGAATCCGTTCACAATCTGCGCCACCACAGACCCGATTTGTCCTGTGCCGATTATGCCGACTGTTTTGCCGTGCATATCAAACCCCAGCAAGCCGTCGAGGGCGAAATTACCTTCGCGCACGCGATTGTAGGCCCGATATAACTTTCGGTTGAGAGCCAGCATGAGGCCAACGGTGTGCTCAGCCACTGCGTACGGAGAGTACGCCGGCACACGCACGACTGTAGTCCTATGTTTCCTTGCGGCCGCCAGATCGACATTGTTATACCCGGCGCAACGCAATGCGATCAGCCGCACGCCCGACGAATGGAGCCGCGCAATCACCCCGGCGCTCACCTGGTCGTTTACAAATACGCAAACCGCTTCGAAACCCGCAGCCAGCCCAGCAGTTTCCTCATTCAAATGCGGCTCGAAAAAGAGCAATTCATGACGCGAGCCGTTCGCCGCGCTGAGAAATTCGCGGTCGTACTTCTTTGCGCTAAAAACGGCTGTTTTCATTACCTTACGACCTCAATTTACAACGTGCGCTTTACAGAGGAGTCACAAAACTGCGAAACTCAATTTTAATTAAGATATGCGACAATACTCGCCATATCTGCAGAAATGCCGACCAATGAAACCAGCGGTAGAGCTCGAATCGCCCGGCCGCCAAGGCCATGCCACTTCAGTTACGACCTCCCGGGATTTCTTCGCAACGCCCGATGCAGTGTGGGACGCGTTGATGTTTTACGAAGAAATTGCAGAAAGCCGGCCGTTTCTTTTGCGCCGTTTCCTTCCGACGCCAATTGGAACTCAGGGTTCCAAGTCTCAAGTTGGAAGCGACGTAAAATGTCAATACGTAGGCGGACATCTGCTCAAACGAGTAATTCGCGTGGTGCCGGCGCATAATTACGCATTCGAGATTGCCGAACAAGATCTTGCCTTGGGTGGAATCAGGCTCATGGGGGGCAATTACACGTTGCGCGTACTGTCGCTGGATTGCACTCGAGTCGCGCTGACAACTCACTATGCAAGTCCGCATCGTCCTCGCTGGCTGTTCGGTAGACTTGAAGCTGCCGTCTGCCACTCATTTCACCGTTACATCCTGTCCGCGATGCAAAGCAGCATCCGTTCGCCCTGAATTTACGTGGAGCAACTAATGATCGCCGCGCTTCTTCCTCCCTTGTGGCTGATCCATGTGGCTGTAGCGGCCGTATGGTTTTACGAGGGCTTATGGTGCAAGGTGCTTAATGGGCAGCCGCGTCAGATACGCGTGGTTGAGGCGATGCCGCACTATGGACCGCGTATCGCAACGAAACTGCTCAAGTTGCTGGGAGTTGTGGAGACGGCGATTGGCGTTTGGGTCCTGATGGGAATCGCTCCTGTTGTTTGCGCACTCGCGCAGACCGCATTGCTTGCAACGCTGAACCTTTGCGGGCTGCTATGGGCGCGGAGGTTGATTGACGATCCGGCTGGCATGGTCGTGAAAAATTTCGCGTTTCTCGTGCTTGTCTGGGTTTCTGCGAGCTTTCCGGCGTGGAAATAAGTTCTACTGTTCCTGCGACCGCTTGGAAAAGCGGCCGGCTCCGCTCAGGGCGCGGTCCACGCAAACTACTATTCGGGTTCATGTATGAGGACGCCGGAATTGAGCTGCGTGCGTTTCAACCTGGCGGGCGCATCTTCTGCATCGCCTCTGCTGGCTGCACCGCCATAGCACTTGCCTCCCGTCACACTGTGGTCGCTGTCGACATTAATCCCCTTCAGGTCGCCTACGTTCAACAGCGCCTCAGCGGACGTGCGATTCAGCGCGGCACCGCCGAACGCATCCTCGCCCTAGAGCGCGCGCTGGCACCCCTCGCAGGATGGAACAGACGAACGTTGAGAGCCTTCCTCGAGCTCGACGATCCGAAGCAACAGATCCTTTATTGGCAACGTCACTTGGATACGCGCCGATTTCGTGCCGCCTTTTCTTTCTTGTTCTCCCGCGTCGTTCTTCGGTCGATCTATTCCGTGGAATTTCTCAATGGTCTGCCGCCGAATTTCGGAACTGTATTGCGACGCCGAATGGAACGCTGCTTCGCGTTGCACCCCAATCGTAGGAATCCATACGCACATGCTCTGCTTGTCGGAGAGATGCGCTCTTCGGCAAATGGTGGCGTGCTCCAGCAGATTGAAGTTCACTGCGCCGACGCGGCCGACTTCCTTGAACATCAACCAGCCGCCAGCTTCACCGGATTTTCGCTTTCAAATATTCTGGATGGAACGAATGCTGCGTACGGGCGGCGACTGCGCGCTGCGGTGCAACATGCTGCTACGCCTGGAGCACCGGTCGTGCTGCGAAGCTTTCGTGAACCTGAATGCTTGGCAGAAACCAATCACGCCGCCGAGGACCGGTCCATGCTCTGGGGAATTGTTGACGTTCGTCAAGCGTCCACATTCTGACCGGCGGCTACAGATAGATCTCAGCGAGCCATTCCCCGGCTTTGCGATCGAATTGCAGTTTGAAACCAACTTGTTCACTCACAGTTTTCATAGTGGTGTTTTCCGGTGAAATGTGTCCGGTGATCCGGCGGAAACCTTCTTTGCGTCCGATCTGCACCAGCAATTTCAAAAGCTCGGACCCAAAGCCCTTCCCTTGCCACGGATCGCTGATCAGAACAGCAAACTCCGCTTCGTCTGTTCCATGTTCCTTGATCAAACGTCCCACACCGAGGATTTGGTGCGTGCCCTCACCATTTTTGAGATCGGCGACCAGAGCGATTTCCCGGTCGTAATCAATGAAACAAACACGGCGGAGCCGTTCATGCATGATCCGTTTCTCAAGACTGACAAATCCAAAATAGCGGAGATAGACGCTCCGATCGGACAGCGTCCTGTGGAATTTTACCATAAGCGGTTCGTCCTCCGGGCGGATAGGGCGAATGGTCACTTTGACACCACCGATTTTCCGCCTTGTCACGTACCCGGCCGGGTATGGGCGGATTGGGGAGCGTGGCAGATCCGCTTCGCGTGTTTGCGGATCGTGCAAAAGCACGCGCGCATCAAGCGCCAGGATGCGTTCGGATGAAACGACAAGCGGATTGATATCGATCTCCTTGATCCATGGCTGCTCGATCACCAACTGGCTGAAGCGTACGAGCAATGCTTCCAGTGCAGCCACATCAATCGGTCCGCGTCCTCGAAAACCTTTTTTCAGCGCGCCATAAATTTGTGTTCGCTCCATCAAGCGGCGTGCCAGCGTGGGATTCAAGGGCGGAAGCCCGAGCGCTCGATCCTTGAATACTTCGACAAAATATCCACCGGTACCGAATAGGAGCACCGGGCCGAATTGCGGATCGATGCTGCTGCCAAGTATGAGTTCGTATCCATCAGCCTCGATCATCGGTTGCACCGTTACGCCGAGGAATTTGTGGCCGGGGTCGGCGACCCCAGCTACAGCCGACTTGATATCGCGATACGCGCGGCGAACAGCGGCAGTACCACGGACGTCCAGCTTGACTCCTCCAACGTCACTTTTGTGTGTGATGGTTTCAGAATAGATCTTGAGCACCACCGGGCCCCCGATCCTCTTTGCAATTTCTACCGCTCGCTCCTCGTTCTTCGCGACCTTCGTTTCTACGGTCGGAATTCCGTACGCAGCCAAAAGTTGCTTCGACTCCATTTCGGTTAGCAGCGTACGCCGCGCTTTTCTCGCCCGACGGATGATCTGTTCGGCGCCCGATCTGTCGATCTCCGCGGTCGCGGTCAGCGTCGGCGTTTCATAAAGCGCATCCAGATTATGGGAGTAGCGCCACATGGCGCAAAACGCGCGCGCGGCCAGGTCTGGATATTCAAAGGTCGGAATTCCTGCGCGATCCAGGATCTCCACGCCGGCCCGCACTCCGACGCCGCCGATCCAACTCGCCAACACCGGCTTGCCTTTTGACTTCGCAAACGCACCCAAGCGCGCGGCCGTTTCGCCGGGCTCGGTTACAGCTTGCGGCGAAAGAATAACAAGCAAACCATCGTTGCGTTCATCGCGCTCAACGATCTCGACTGCTTTTGCGTACGTTGCCGGGCTGGCGTCGCCGAGAATATCAACCGGATTGCCGCGGCTCCAGTGCGGCGGCAAAAGCTTGTTCAATTCATTAAAAGTTTGGTCGGATAACTTCGCGAGTTCACCTCCGTATTCGACCAGCGCGTCAGTCGCAAGAACACCAGGACCGCCGCCGTTTGTCACAATTGCCAGACGCGGTCCCGCCGGACGCCGTTGTTTACCGAGCAACTCCGCAAGACCAAATAACTCTTCGATTGTCTCTACACGCAAGACGCCGACGCGCCGGAAAGCAGCATCGAGCACGTCGTCACTGCCGGTGAGCGCGCCGGTGTGTGAGGCTGCAGCCTTCGCCGCTTCTCCGCTGCGGCCAACCTTGATGGCTATGATCGGTTTGGTGAGCGCGACTTCCCGCGCAGCGGAAAGAAACGAACGCGCATCACCCACCGATTCCATGTACAGCAGGATGCTACGGGTGTGCGGATCGTCGCCGAGATAATCGATCAAATCGCCCCAATTCACATCGGCCATGGAACCGATGGAAATGAAGGCACTGAACCCGAGTTCGGTTGAGCGACTCCAATCGAGAATCGCGGTGCATAACGCGCCGCTCTGGCTGATGAACCCGACATTGCCGGTCAATGCCAACGGTCTTGCGAACGTTGCGTTCAATCCGATGTGCGGCAGCATCACCCCTACGCAATTTGGCCCGATGATCCGCATCTTGCCGCGTCGCTTGAGAATCTGCTCTTCGAGTTCTGCCCCGGCGGGCCCACATTCCTTGAATCCGGCTGAAATGATGACCGCACCTTTCACGCCCGCAGCGGCGCAGTCGGCGACGATCCCCGGAACTGTCGCCGCGGGCGTGGCGATCACAGCGAGGTCGACTTCCTTCGGTGTATCCTGGATTGTTGGAAACGTTTTGTGCCCCAGCAGCGTCGGGTGATTTGGATTAATTGGAAAAACGCCATCGCGAAACGATTGCAGATTTTCCAATAATGCGCGTCCCACGCTGCCCGGTTTTTCGCTGGCGCCAATCAGCGCAATCGACTTCGGTGCAAGCATCGCGCTGAGGATCGGACGATGCTCCGACATCACCGTCTCGCTAGAGGTCTTGATTCGCGCGTCGATGGCTTTCATGATTCCGATCCTTGAAACGACTGCGCAGCCATTGACGGGCCGTTGAGAGCCATTTCCTGGCCCATCGAAATTCGATCGCCAAAATGGCCAAACCCAGAGGTACGAAAATAATGGCCGGGCCGGGCAGGACCACCATTGCAAGTCCAATGGTGAGAATAATGCCGCCGGCAAGAAATACGACGACTCGACGCCAAACTGGCGAACTCTTTCTTGGATGGAATCGCCATGTGCTTAACATTGGTGATTAACTCTTTCCTTCTCGAATCCGGGTGGTGTCTTGGATTTCGTTCCTGGAATGCACGAGAGCGGTTAATAGCTCCTTTGTTATTAAAGCCTAGGGCCTGCTCAGGTGCTGCGACTGCGCAGCAATTGCTAATAAGTCCGCATTTCTTGCAATGCGATTCGCTCACGTTTTTTGCCTCACTTGGACAATCGGTGTTTTAGCTGTTCGAGAGAATCCATGTTCCCGATCACGCTATTGCTATGGTGGAGCTCCCTGCCGAATATATCTTCGTCATCGGGACTGCGTAATCGTATGGTCTTTCTGCCCGTATCGGGCCCGGATAATCTTTACAATCTCCACCAGGGACACTGGAGCGAGCGCCAGCAGAAAGATCGCCAGCCAATCGAATCCGAATTGCGGCGGAGTTTTAAAGAATACGTGTCGCGTTAACGGAAACCAGAGCAGAGAGAGCTGCAAAATCCCGGACATCCCAATCGCCGCGAAAAGGTACGGGTTTGTGAAGATGCCGAGCTGCGGAAGGGTGTAACGGTGACTGCGGCAGGCAAACGAGAAGAAGAGCTGAGCGAACGTTGTGATATAGAAAGTCGTCGCCTGCGCGTACGAAGTGTCGTTGGTAACATATGCGTACGCAAATCCGCCAATGTTCACCAGCGCCATGACAAAACCGTGGATGAGTATTTGCGCGCCACGTTCCCGCGTAAAGAATGGCTCACCAGCCGGGCGCGGTCTTCGGTTCATCACGTCCGGCTCTGGTTTTTCCATGGCCAGCGCGAGTGCGGGTAAACCGTCGGTAATCAGGTTGATCCAAAGTATCTGGATTGGAAGCAATGGAACGGGCCACCCGCAAATGGCAGCAAAGAGAACCAGCGCCACTTCACTGATGTTACAGGAAAGCAGGTAATGGACGACCTCCTGGATGTTGTTATAAATGCCGCGCCCTTCTTCGACTGCATTTACGATGGAAGCGAAGTTGTCGTCTGTAAGCACCATGTCCGATACTTCCTTGGTGACGTCGGTGCCCGTAATCCCCATGGCAATCCCGATATCGGCCATTTTCACCGCAGGCGCATCGTTCACCCCGTCGCCCGTCATCGCCACGACCTGGCCGTTCCCTTTAAGCGCTTGGACGACCCGCAGTTTGTGTTCGGGAGAGACGCGCGCATACACACCGATGTTTTCCGCTTTGGCTGACAATTCTTCATCCGAAAGCGCATCAACTTCCAAGCCAGTGATTTCCATCTCGTGCTCGGTCGCAATCTTCAGCTCCCGCGCTATGGCAAGTGCGGTCGCTGGATGGTCCCCGGTGATCATCACCGGGCGTATGCCCGCTGACTGGCATTTCGCGACGGCTGCGCGTGCTTGCTGCCGCGGCGGATCCATCATGCCAACCAAACCGGCAAAGACCAGATCCCGTTCCTGATACCCTTGCGAACCATTGTCGAACTCTCGATATCCGAACGCAAGAAGCCGCAGCGCGCGTTTCGCCATGTCGCTGCTCTGCTGCAGCAACTCCTCGCGACGCTCGCGGGATAATGTTACGATTTTGCCGTCCCGGTGCTCAAACGCACAACGCTCCAGAAGCAATTCCGGCGCGCCTTTGGTATAAATGATCGTACTTCCCTTTGCGTCTTCCGCGACTACCGACATTAACTTACGGTTCGAGTCGAACGGGATCTCGTGAACGATCGTACGATTCGATTCGCGGTCGACCCCGGCCTTTTTCGCCGCGACAATGAGTGCGCCTTCCGTTGGGTCGCCGA
>JBLMXD010000005.1:0-5087 GCA_050257575.1 Alphaproteobacteria bacterium
GCGCCGGACTGCTGTGGTAGAAAAGTGGTCAAGTCCGTTGCATTGCGGATGCCCAGCCTTTCGATGTCTAACGGGCGATAGGTGTCGACCGGGTTCGGGCCAACTTCTTGTGCGGTGGGAATGTTCGAGCCAGTGACGATCACTCGCTCGACTTGCGTAACTCCTGGCGCCTCTGTTTCCTGCGCGATTGTATTTGCTACGAAAGCTATGAACCATCCCAATGCCGCAATAAGCGCGCGGCGATCGCTGTTTACGGCAGGGATTGCATTCATTTCAGCCCTAAACCGACGCGATTACATAGGTTTGCGCCGAGACTTGCAAGCCAATCTGAGGACGCCTCCCGCTTTAAGGACGGTTCGGTTAATTCGGGAAATCCGCGTAATCCTCGGTCGTTCCGCCTCAACGCTTCAACGATTTAATTAGGCGAAGCCACTTTCCCGCGTAACAGGCGGCCGGTTTTCGCGCAGTACCTCAGCGAAGGGCCAGAGCCGACTTCCAACGATGAAAGATCAAAAAAGCCTAACCGAGATGAAAATTATGAGAAAAACAGAGATTAAACAATATCTGCGCATCAGTACTGCGGTCACACTTATGGGAGCTGCAGGCGTCAGCGCATTTTTAGCACTCCCATTGAAAGCAATCGGCGGCAACCCGCCGTCGGGACCTGTAGTGATCACCGAAGCCGCACTGCAGCCACTTTTCACAACGGTCGGCGGAGCGCCTGTTCTGCCGACTACACGCACTGTGGCACACTGGTGGGGCTCAACGCTCAACCCGCACAACGGAGTCATCTATGGCTACAACATGGTCGGCGCTAACCCGAATACCTGCTCAGGATCGGAATGCGACGTGACTGTGACTGTGGACATCATTCCGCTCAACGTTGTCATTCAAGGCATGACGTTTTACGGCTCGAACGTCCTCGCGCCGACACTCGCTTCACCGCTGTTCGCGTTAAACGACTACGCATCCACACCCTTCGCGACGGCCGCAGGCGCTTTCCCAGATCTGCCAACCTTTATCCGAGGCCCCGGCGGAATGCTCTCGCAAGGCGACGCGGGCAATCAGTTGCAACTTGAGGACGCTACGGTGAGGGCGCAGTTCAATAACACGGGTTTGAGTTCATACCATCTGAGGCTCAATCCGGTAACACATGATCCGATCACCATCATCGTTCCAGGTAACCAGGGCATGCTCCTTCAGATCAGCAACGGAGTGATCGTTCCGCTTGTGAACTATCAATGGTGGACTACCCAGATTCAGACCTTCAACAACGCTCTCGCATATGTTGATCCGACGCACCTCCCGTTCTACCTGACCGATACTGTCCTACTGTATGTTCAGAACCCGTCCAACTGCTGTTTCGGTGGCTTCCATGGTGCGGGAATTGTTCCTGGTCCGCCTGGGCCAGGGCACGGCAACGGCGACCAGCCCGTTCAGACCTATGCCTGGGCCTCATGGTTCAGGCCCGGGCTATGGGCCTTTCCAGACGGCGGTTTGCAGTGGGCGATCCAGGATATCCTCGCAATTGGCCACGAGATTGCTGAATGGGCGAGCGACCCGTTCATCAACAACTACGTGCAGCCACCGCAATTCCCCTACGCTCCGCTGATCGACGATTGCATCGGGCCGTTGCTCGAAAGTGGGGACCCAGTGTTCGCGATTGGATTTGCGATGGGCACTAATACGTATGACCAAGGTCCGAATCCGGACGGCACTCAGAGTGCCGATGGTTACTATCACGCTGAGGACGAGGCATTCCTGCCATGGTTCATGCGCCTGGCTCCCAACAACGTCTCCGAGCCCACACAGAGCCCATCCAGTAACATTGGACGTTACACATTGATGGGCGACTTGAACCCGTTCGCGGGCTTTCACCAACCGGCAAGCGACTGCAACTGATTTTGTAGGAGAATCCAAACTTTCCACGTAACAGCTCACCAAATCCCGAGCAGTACACCACCGAACGGCCGGCCGACTTCGCCAATGCTACGACGGCCAGCGAAGAGCGGACGGCCAAAACAACAAAAGGAAAACCAGATATACGTAGTTAAACTTCAATGGAGGAATCAATTATGAAGAATAGTCATTTGCAAAGTAGGCGTCACTTCCTTGCGGCAATGGCGAGCAGTGGAATTGCAGCGGCGACAGGACTTTTAAGTGGAAAGTCCGCGCACGCTGACACGATTCCACCTTTCGAGGTTCGCCCGGCACCTAAGTATTATCCCAAGCCCAGCTATGTTCCCGAGATCACACTCGCCGGTAAGGTCGCTGTTATCACCGGAGCATCGCGCGGCATTGGCCTGGCCGTTGGTCTGGCTCTACAGGCCCTTGGCGCACAGGTGATCGGCACATCGAGAACGCCTGACGCCTATCCGGGACACCCCTTTCCACTCTTGACTTTAGATCTGGCGGATCCTGTTTCTATCCAGGAATTTGTTGCCGCAGTGTTAAACCTTCCGCAAGTGCAGAGCGTCGGTGGTATCGATATCCTGGCAAATCATGCAGGACGAGCCGTTGTTGGTAGTGTTATTCCAGTTGATCCCAATATTTATTTTGCCGGCATTCAAACCGGACTAGCAACGCTCTACGGCGGGCACGTGGCTGTGACCAGTGCATTGTTGCCAGCGGTAGCTGCACGTTCTGCAAGTGGGTATGCGCGGATCCTCTTCACGACGTCGGTGCAGGCTTATATTGATGGCGGGGTTGATCTTGGTCTTACGTACGGCCACAACTATACAGCAAGCAAGCGCGCCTTGTTGTCCTATGCCAACGCCTTACGTAGAGTTCTTAATGCTTCCGGATTAGCAATCGAAGTCTCCACACTCAATCCTCTGTGGGTGAATACCGATATTGCCTCGGGAACAAGACCCATTTTTCTACAACCTGTAGACGCTAATGGTAATGCCATCAACGATCCAAATTTTCAATCGGTGCTCGACGCATTTCGTGCTCTTGTCGCCGGCGGTCTGCCGGCTTCGTATGCAGCGCAAGCGTATTTGCAGCTACTGACAGCGACGAATCCTGAAGCAAACATCGTTGTGGGGTCGGATGTGGAACCTTACGCTTCAGAGGGCGGAACTGAGTCATTAATCACCATCCTGACAGGCGAGATGCGGCAATCGGCAGTACCATGGGTGGCGGGGCCTGAGCACGTCTAGGCACCAAGAAGCCGCTTGTCGCCATCCCGCGTCGAACTGCGAAGAAAACTCTACGGCGCAAACGGGCATCGCTTCGCTGCCTTCGTTTCCTTCTGTAAAAACGCCAACTTTCCGCGTAACGGCCAGTCAAATCCCGCGCAGTACACCAGTGAACGGCCAGAAATGACTACCTCATGACGAGAAGCAAAGAAGGCCAAAACAACAAATGAAAATTAAGATGAAAAAGTCCAATATATTATTTTCAATCATTCTGCTCGTCTTTGCGTACCTTGCAGTGTTGCCAGAAGCGAAGGCGGTTGTCCCACCACCAGACGGCGGTTATCCCAACGAAAATACCGCCGAAGGTGATCACTCGCTGTTCAAACTCACTACTGGCTTCAACAACGTGGGAATTGGCTTTCACGCCCTGTACAGCAATACCACCGGTATTAACAATGTAGCAACGGGTCATAACGCACTTGTCAGCAATACGACCGGTAGCCTGAACACAGCTACCGGCGGAGGTGCCCTTTTTGGCAATACAACCGGTCGAGAGAACACGGCTACCGGTAATGTTACTCTAAATTTCAATACAACAGGGAGCTTTAATACGGCCACCGGTACCGCTGCGCTTGCGGAAAACACGACAGGCGATTCGAACACAGCCACCGGCCTCACGGCGCTCTCGTCTAACACGATAGGCTACGAAAATACAGCCACCGGAGTAGCTGCACTACTCTATAATACGAGCGGCCTGTTCAACACGGCGAATGGTGTCGCAGCGCTCTATACCAACACGACCGGTAACGGTAACACGGCTAATGGAGTCGTTGCCCTCCACGATAACACTGGTGGCCAATCGAATACAGCTGACGGTCTTGAAGCACTCTTTTTTAATAACGGCAATGAAAACACAGCTACTGGTGTTGATGCTCTCGCATTCAACACTAGCGGTGACGCGAACACCGCTGCTGGGGTCCAGGCTCTGTTAAACAACACAATTGGCGGCAACAACATCGCGTTCGGATACAATGCCGGTTCGAATCTGACGACCGGTAGTAACAATATCGACATCGGCAACTTCGATAGCACCAATGGTTCTTCTACTGATGTCGCGGGCGAGTCCAACACAATTCGCATCGGTAGCAGCGAGCAAACGGCCACGTTTATTGCTGGAATTTACGGAGCTAGGACATCAGACGCCGGGAGCACCATACCAGTTTATGTGGACATGAACGGGAATCTCGGCACCGCAGCATCCTCAATGCGGTTCAAGACGGCAATTAAACCGATGGCTATGAGCAGCGAATCGCTCTTAGCCCTTAAACCTGTGACCTTCCACTACAAGAACGACAGCAGGGGCAGACCACAATTTGGTTTGGTCGCCGAGGAAGTTGCCAAAGTGAACCCGGATTTGGTGGTGCGCGATAAGAACGGCGAGATCTACACCGTACGCTATGACGCGGTGAACGCGATGCTGCTTAATGAATTTCTCAAAGAGCATCGGAAGGTTGAAGCCCAGGAGCGCAAGCTTCGAGGACAGGAGACCACGATTAAGCAGTTGCAAAAGCGACTCGAGACGGTCGTCGTTCGCCTGGAAGATCAGGATTCGAAAATCCAAAAAGTCAGTGCACAGCTCGAGACCGGCGGAGCAACGTCGAAAGTCGTCATAAACAATCCTTAGGATTCCGCTGCAATAATTCTGTGGTGGCAGGCGTGCCGCCTGCATTCTACTGCCAGGCAGCCGACCGGCTGCCGCTACAGCTCTCTTCCATGGTCGGGTAACCATCCCGCCGTAGCTTCGGCGCTGTGCGCGGCGCGGGAAGTCGCGTTTCGAAGGGGAGCGAACGTTCCACGGGGACGTGGCTACAGATACGATCCGGGTAATCCGTGGTTAATCCGACTTTCCGCATAACAGGCGGCCGAATCTCGCGCAGTACCTCAATG
>JBLMXD010000006.1:0-9632 GCA_050257575.1 Alphaproteobacteria bacterium
TCAGTGGTGGATTTCGATATTCCGTTCGGGTCCGTGCTGAAAATCATGTTCAAATGGATGGCGGCCGCATTTGTTGTCTTTTGCTGCTTTTTGCCGGTCATTTTTGTTCTCTGGCTAATCATAGCTTCGGTGTTTGCGGCGCTTCTTAGCGGCGTGATGTCGAGTTTCCATCATCCTTAAGTTCCGAATCGAAAAAAGTATCGCGTCTAGGAGACTGTTCAGCGCAATGTCAGTGTCGCTTCTGCTCGGGCTGCTCTTCCTGATCTCGGAATTGCTTTTGACTGTGACGCGCCGATCAAGGAGCCGCACCGGGACGAAGCAGGACCGGAGTACGTTGCGTGTTGTTTGGCTGGTGATCATCGTGAGCGTGGCGGCGGGGATGTATGTGGCAACACATTGGCCGGCGGCGAGACTGCCGTATCCGCGAAGCTTTGTGGTTGCAGGTGTGGTCCTCTTTGTCGCGGGACTGTTTCTACGCTGGTGGGCCATCATCACGCTTGGACGCTTTTTCACCGTGGACGTCACGATTGAGAAGGATCATGAACTGGTCGAGCGCGGACCGTTCCGCATTATGCGTCATCCTTCCTACACCGGCGTGCTGCTGGCATTCGCAGGTTTTGCATTATCGTTAGGCAACTGGGCAGCGTTGCTTGTCATACTCCTGCCGATTTTCGCGGCTTTCATTCACCGGATGAATGTGGAGGAGAACGCCTTGTCGGGCGCGCTTGGCCGGCAATACACCGATTACATGCAGCGCACTAAACGACTGGTGCCGTTTATTTATTAATCAGGAAACCAGAAAAGCAGGAAGTTTGTGCAGGAAACAACAAGATCGAGTCGAGGTCTGCTACTGAGCCATTGCTGCTTCCTCGTCTGCTTCTGCTTTCACTCGTGATACGTCGATCAGGAACTGCAACCGTCTTCGTTCCTTTTCCGCCGGCGGAAATGCCGCCAAATAAATCTTCAGTCCGGCGTCGCGTGCCTTCAGCCAGTCGCGTTGCGATCGCCTGAGATCGGCAACGTTTTCCTTTTCGGTCTTAGCAATCATCTTCTGATAATTGTCGTTCAGTTTCTTATCGACCTCATTGTATCGCTGTTTCAGCGTCGCCTCATCGGGCAACGGATCGACGGGTTCTGCACACGCCAGAACGTCAATATCATGGGATTTTGCAGATGCCACGTTGATCTTGCGCAGGTAAGGGGTCAGTTCGAAGGCGTTGGTGCGCGTGTTGTAATAAAGATATCGCCCGATCATTTCACGTCGCTCTTCGCCGCCACGAAGGATGAGGAGTAACCGGCCCGAATCATCGCTCCACGCGCCGAAACGAACCATGGCGCAGAGTCCTTGGTCGGCGAAATTCTCCTTGAACAAGCGTTGTTTCAGCGCTTCCGCCCAGGCGCCGTCCTCCAGCGATGGCTCGATAACCTGAAACGGTCCGGTGTCGTTAGGCTTCGCAGCATTGGCATTGTTCCTCCGGTAGAGATCCGCGCCGGACATGCACGACCCGTGATGCAACTCAACATACAACCACTTTTCGTCCGGAGAAAACCGAAACTCCTCCGGGGTTACCAGTTCCGCCGAATGCATCTTCGTCCGTTGTTTTTCGTCCGCTGCGGTGACGATCCAAAAGTCCTCCCCGTCCTGGAGGACACGAAACATCCCGCTCGGGCTCGTTTTCAACACTTGCGGTTTGGTGTCATGCCCGTCTGACGCCGAAGCTGTTGCAGAGGCCGAGGGACTCGCCTCTGACCGCGTCTGCGCAATTAGCATCGATTGGGCACCGTACGCCCATTCGACCAGAGTCAGGCTCAGCGCGAGCAGCAGGCGGTTCATTGAGGATTGGCACGGAGAGTCGAGCCGTGCCCTAAGACTTCAGTTTCTCGGAATTCTACGCTCTACCTTATTTCCCGCGGCTTGCCGGTGGAACGATCCCGTTCATGCGAAGGTACTCGACCAGCTGCCCGTAGTGATCGAAGCAATGAGCCGGCGCAAACGTTGCCAGGAACAAGCGCGTAGTCGGCTTGCCACTGCCCGAGGTAATCGGTTCGACCAGATTCGAGCCGTTGAGGGTCGCCACTGCTTTGTGTCCAAATGCGAAGGATTCTTTCAAATACTTAATAATTTCTGCCTTGGACTTCATGTTGTCCGGACCTTTACCTTCGTTCACGGTGTCCGGTGGTTTCTCTCCCGTAATCGGCGACCAAATTAGATAGTTGGATGCCGCAACATGCTTGAGTTGCTGGCCAAAAGTGCGCACGCCCTTGTACTCGCTTCCGGTGATGTTCAGTTTCTCCGGGGAAAAATCGAACTTGTTCTCCGGCATCGCCTCGGCCGCGTCGACGATTTCCTTCTCGACGATACTGATCTCGCGATCGATTGCAGACGCGATGGTGGGTGGAGTTGACGGTGAGGTTGCCGCTGCGGTCGCAGACGAGCTTTTGGCTGTTTGCGTATATGCTGAAGCCGCTACGAAGAACAGCGCTGCTGTTAGGAATAAACAAGGATGTTTCATGGGATTATTGTTCTTTCTTTGTTTGAGTTTCTCAGGGAGCAGGCCATGCGGCATGCGTCGTAAGCGTTATGATAGATGGTAACGAGGATTTATCTACGCCTTGTGTCGATCAGCGGTGATTATAAGACGTTTAACTGGTCGGCCAGTGGCGAGTCCATCCACAATCTCGGGGATGTCCTCGACCGTGACGTGTCCATAAAAGAAGTGATCGGGTTCGACTAAAACCGTCGTCCCGGTTTCGCACTGGTCGAGACAGCTCGATGTGCAGACGCGCGCCTCCAGCTTTGCGAGGCCGTGCATGGCGACCCCCTCTTTCAACGCGCGATACACCTCTTCCGAGTTCCTGGCGGCGCAGCATCCTTTCGGATTGTCCTCGGCCCGGCGATTGATGCAGACAAAGAGATAGCGCTTGCGTTGCAGAGAGGTGAGAGTCGAATACGCGGCGCCGGAGGTCAAAGGCTAAAGATCAATCACCATCGGACCTGACTTTCCTTGAATGACAGATTGTTTTTCGCAAAGTAAGACCGATATAGATAGTCGCAGCGTACGGTTGCAAGGTTATGAATAATGGCCCAACACTCAGCATCGGTTCGACTGGTCACGACGTGCGAAGACTCCAACGCATCTTCGTAATGACGAAGGCCCTGGGGCCCGGCAATATCACCGGCACTTTCGATGCGACTACGGAACAGGCCGTTAAAGATTTTCAACAAGGCGAAGGTTTGACAGTGGACGGCATCGTGGGGCCAATGACGTGGCAGGCGCTTCCGGCCGATCCAAATACTCCCTTATTATCCCGTGGCGCATCGGGAAGCGTTGTGACCGCGTTACAAAAAGGTCTCAAAAAATATTCAACTCCTGCGACCGATCCGGGCGCTGTGGACGGTGATTTCGGGCCGAAGACCGAAGGCGCCGTCAAAGCCTATCAGCAGGATCGGAGCGTCCTCGTGGACGGGATCGTTGGCGATCAAACCTGGTGGGCGCCGGCGGGAGCCGCGGGAGCGACCCTCGCGTCGCTTTCGGAACTTACGACCGTGTGACCTTAGTCGGGCCGCTGCTTTCCGGATCTTGGGGCGAACCGTGGAGCATTCTGCGATCGTCCGAGGTTCATAAACTCGAGGCACTAAATGTGTCGCCCTGGCTGAGATCGCCTGTTTCGTAACCGCGACGGAACCAGCGGACGCGTTGTTCGGACGTGCCGTGTGTGAATGAATCGGGCACAACGTAGCCGCGCGATCTGTATTGAAGTCTGTCATCGCCAACTGCGCTGGCGGCGCGCATCGCTTCTTCAATATCGCCGGCTTCGACGACGTGCTTGATCCGGTCGGCATACCGGGCCCAAACGCCGGCTAGAAAATCAGCCTGCAGTTCGAGACGCACAGAGAGTTGATTGTATTGGGATTCACTGACGCGACTCCGCAACGCCTGCACCCGATCGGTAATGCCGAGCAGGTTTTGCACGTGATGTCCAACTTCATGAGCTATTACGTACGCCTCAGCGAAATCGCCTCCCGCGCCGAGGCGTTCCTGGAGTTCACGGAAAAAACCGAGATCGATGTAAACGCGCCGGTCTTGCGGACAATAGAACGGACCAGTCGCGCCACTGGCGAATCCACAGCCGGACCGCGTCTGGTCCGTGAAGAGCACCAGCTTCGGTTCCTGGTACTCCCGGCCCATTTGCCGGAAAACCTCATGCCACGCGTCTTCGGTATCGGCGAGAACGACGGCGACGAATTTTGATGCGTCATCACGTGGCGCGTGGCTGTCGAACTGGGCCGATTGCGGCAATTGCGCCTGTTGTGAATTAAACAGCGCCTGTGGATCGCCTCCGAGCAGCAGATATGCGACTACCACAATGACAGTGCCTATTCCGCCACCAACGACGAGGCGTCCGCGACCGGATCCGCGGACATCTTCAACGTTCTCGCTTTCTCTTCGTCCCTGCCAGAGCATCTGTTCTATTTCGTAGTCCAACCCATCCTCGCGTTTAGGTAAGAATATACAATCGGTTGTGCAGGAGATTTCCGTAACTGAGCTTCAAGAGAGGCTCTGCGGCCAAGGGGATTGCACCGGCCGTGTTGCCATAAGAGAATGGCGGCTTATGCGGTTGGTTCGAAACGCAATTGCAATCGGTCTCACAATCGTTTTTGGGATTGGCCTGACGCGTGCCGGGGAGTTCGATTCGCTTTTGCGTTGGCGAAATGTTGGCCCTTACCGCGGTGGCCGGACGCGCGCAGTCTGCGGTGTGCCGTCGCAGCCGAATGTCTTTTACATGGCGGCGGTAAACGGCGGGGTTTTCAAATCGATTGATTACGGTCGGACGTGGCAGCCGATCTTTGACGATCAACCGACGGCGTCAGTCGGAGCGCTCGCCGTTTCAATTTCAAATCCGAATGTCATTTACGTTGGCAGCGGCGAGGGATTACATCGTCCCGATCTTTCAGTGGGTGACGGCGTTTATAAATCGACGGACGCGGGCAAGACCTGGACGCATCTGGGATTGCGCGATGGGCAACAGATTGCCCAGCTGGTGGTCGATCCAAAAAATTCGGACCGCATCTTGGTTGCCGTAGCCGGCCATCCGTACGGGCCTAACGAAGAACGTGGCATTTACCGGTCACTCGATGGCGGCAAAACGTTCGAGAAGGTGTTGTATCGCGATGAGAATGTCGGCGCGAGCGATGTGCAGATTGATCCCGGCAATCCGCAGATTGTTTACGCGGCGCTGTGGGAATCGCGTGAAGGCCCATGGGAAAACGGCGTGTTCAACGGTGATGGCGGCGGTATTTTTAAATCCGTCGATGGCGGCAAGACGTGGCGCCAGTTAACAAAAGGGCTGCCTGGCAACATCGTGCAGGCGAACCTTGCGATTGCGCCCAGCGCATCGAAAACGTTGTTCGCGGCGGTACGGACAAAGACCATTGCAAAGCTTTACCGCTCAGACGATGGCGGCGAGACCTGGCACGGCACAACCGATGATCCGCGGCCCGGACTCGGAATCGGAGGCGGCGATCTTCCAGTGGTGCGGTTCGATCCTAAAAATCCGCAGATCGTTTATTCGGCAAGTGTGGTTTGCTGGAAATCGACGGATGGCGGCAAAACCTGGGATGGCTGGCGCGGCGCGCCCGGCGGCGACGATTATCAAAACGTTTGGATTAATCCAAATAATCCGGATGTGATTCTTCTCGGCTCGGATCAGGGCGCGATCGTTACGGTGAACGGCGGGAAAAGCTGGAGTTCGTGGTATAACCAGTCGACGGCGCAGTTGTATCACGTCAGTGCGGACAATGCGTTTCCGTATCGGCTGTACAGCGGCCAACAGGAAAGTGGTTCGGTCGGAATCAAAAGCCGCGGCGACGACGGCGCGATCACGTTTCGCGATTGGCGGCCGGTAGCTGCCGAAGAATACGGTTATGTCGTTGCCGATCCGCTCGACCCGGACATCATCATTGGCGGTAAACTGACACGATTCGACCGCCGCACTGGCCAGGCGCAAAACATACTTCCGGTGCCTGTGCAAACCGAAGACTTCCGGATGCTGCGAACGGAGCCGGTTGTTTTTTCACCGCTTGATCCGCATCTGCTCTTTTTTGCCGGAAACACGCTTTGGCAAACGCATGATCGGGGCGACCACTGGGAAAAGATCAGTCCCGATTTAACGAGAGAGAATTACGAGCTGCCGGCGAGCGTTGGAAAATACAAGGAGCAGGCAACGAAGCAGGCGCATCGGCGGGGCGTGATTTACACCGTTGCGCCCTCACCGCTGGATGTGAAACGAATCTGGTGCGGGACGGATGACGGTTTGATTCATCTTACGACCGACAGTGGAAAAACGTGGAGCAATGTGACGCCGCCGAATATTTCGGCGTGGCAGAAGATTTCGCTGATGGACGCCGGACATTTCGATGCCAACACCGCTTATGCGGCGGTGAACACCATTCGGATCGACGACATTCGGCCGCACATTTTTGCAACGCACGACAGCGGCAAAACGTGGACGGAGATTGTGAACGGAATACCGGACGGCCAAATCGTAAACGCAATTCGCGAAGATCCGAAGAGGAAAGGTCTCCTGTTCGCTGGTACCGAAAAAGCCGTATACGTGTCGTTCGATGACGGCGCGAAGTGGGAGTCGTTCCGATTAAATCTGCCGTCGACGTCGGTGCGTGATCTCATCATCAAGGACGACGATCTTGTGATTGGGACGCATGGTCGCGGATTTTGGATCTTCGACAACATCACGCCGTTTCGCCAATTCAACCGGAACGAGCGCCAGGCCCTGCTGTTCAAGCCGCAGAGAGCGTTGCGCGTTCGCGCGAACCTGAATACCGACACGCCATTGCCACCGGACGAACCGGCCGGTGAAAATCCGCCAGACGGTGCGATGATCGATTATTTCCTCTCGAAAGATGCAAGTGGTCCCATTACGATCGAAATCAAGGACGGCAAAGGCCAGTTAGTCAGAAAATATTCCAGCGCCGATGTGCCGGTCGAGGCCAAGCCGGAGCGGCTGAGGTTTCCGGGTTACTGGATTCGGCCGCCGCAATTGATTTCGACTAAAGCGGGTTTGCATCGGTTTCTATGGGACATGCATTACACGCCGGTGAAGGGTGTAGAACCGGAGTTTCCGATCGCCGCGACATATCGCAATACGACACCGCAAGCGACATCGCCCTGGGTCGCACCCGGTGATTACACGGTTGTGTTGACGGTGGACGGAAAAACCTTCAGCCAACCGTTGACCGTAGCGATGGATCCGCGGGTTAAAACCTCGGCTGCCGAGCTTCAGGAGCAGTTCGATCTTTCGTGGCGGTTGTATCAATTGCGACTCAAGCTCGCGCCGATCGGCGAGAAATTTGGCGAAATCACCGAGCAACTAACGAAACTCAAAGCTCGTGCCGCAGAGCGACCGGACGTCACGCAGAAGCTTGAGGCTTTCGGCCAAACGCTTATGAAGTTCGGGCCGCCGCATCCGCGGCAAGGTGCTCCTCCTTCGCTTTTTGTTTCCGAATCAACGACGCAACTGTTCGACGACATCCAGGCGGCGGACGCTGCTCCTACCGCTGCGACGAAGGCCGCCTTGGCGGATCTTGAAACAAAAGTCGGACCTATGATAAACGCGTGGCACAAATTACTCGCATCCGATCTTCCCGCACTGAATCAGCAATTGAAGCAGGCGGGGTTTGCTGAAATCAAATCAGAGTGAACCGTTGAGACTTGAACCAGACTCTCTGGAGCGGCGCCCCATAAAGACCAGGCACCTGGCACAAGCGCCTCTACAACGAACAACTCATTGCACGACACGTCTCGCTAGAACGATGCGTTGTTATGCCAGCCGCGATCAGTGCCAGCGGTAATGATTCCCACGCCAATAAGCGCGGCGCCCGTAGTATCGGTGACCTCCGTAGAATCGTGGTGCGAAAAAGCCAAAGCCCGGCGCGACGACGACGCTAAACACCGGCGGACGAAAGTACAAGACGGGACGCGGCGGCGGAGGTAACGGCGGGGCGTAATTGTAGTTTGGTGCAGGTGCGCGGTAAGGCTCAACCATCTCGGTGCCGGCATTCGAGCACAGAGCAGATCCGAACGCGAATGCGAACACCGCCAGTGCAATGACGATGTGTTTTTTTCCCATGACCAAGTATTCCCTTCTGCTGTTTCGTCGATTTAACGCGACAGACATCGCAAAGTTGCCGAAGAAAATCGATCCGGCTTTATCTCCACGAATCGCGCAGATTTACATGGCTCCAATTTGTAGCCACGCCCCTGTGGGGCGTTATCAAGTTCCGCTTTCCGGCCGGCGCGTAGCGCTACAGAGAAGATCGAACCTTATTTTTTCTCAAGAAGCGGAAGGTACTTTTCGTAACCTCTTTCCTTCATGTGTTCGATCGGAACGAAATGAAAAGCGGCAGAATAGACCACATAACGTCGGCCCGTGGGCGATTGCGGGTCGGCGAAGACATGGCCGAGGCGGGCGTTACTTCGCTTGGCGCGCACCTGGACGCGTTGCATGTCGCTTGTGTTGTCGGGGACCTCGACGAGGAGATCGTACGAGATGGGCTTCGTAAACGTGGGCAGGCCGACCTTTCCGTCGAACTTGTCGGTTGATAGGAATAGGGGTTCGAGGGTAATGACATCGACGTAGATGCCCGTCTTCTCATTGTTCCAGAACTCATTTTGAAAAGGCGTTTGCGAGCCGTTCCCCCGCACGACGTCATATTCCTCGGCCTTTAACCGGTGTTTTAAGACGGCATCACTCGGGACAGGCCGGTTCGGATCGAACGTGGTGGTTTCCTTCTTCTCCTTCTGAGTCAAAAAATAGACGTAGACTCCAACGAAAACGAGAACGATGGCGATAACAGCCCCGACGTACGTGCTGATCGCCGATCTTTCTTCGCTTGTGATTCGTCCCCCAGCCATCGGATAACCAAGGAGATAATTGAATCCGTGATTGATGGTGTCCGTCAAGACGGAATCCGGTTGAATTCAATTTTTTCGGATCACAAGAACTTCTCGCGATGGAAACTAACGGAGCGTTGACGGAAACCGACCGAACGTAGTAAAAAACATTATTCGTCGTGCGGGTCGAAGGCAGCCCCGGGTCGCCCTTCGCCGTTTCAGGAGGATTCAATGGAGGGTAACGCTATGCGAAAACTAATAAGAAACTTCGGCACGATTGCGCTCGGTCTGGTGTTGGGAACCATCCAAGTGCATGGCGCGGACACAACATGGGATAGAAGCACGTTGCCGGTGCCTGCGCAGCCTTTCAAAGGCGTCGCCAACCGAACATTGAAAGGTTCGGTCGAGGATTTCCCAAAAGAGATAAAACCGCCCGATGGCGCGCCTAACATTCTGCTAATCCTCGTTGATGACGCTGGATTCGGAAATCCATCCACGTTCGGCGGTCCGGTGTCGACGCCCACGCTCGACAAGGTGGCAGCCGAAGGTCTGCGGTACAATGCGTTTCACGTTACCGCGCTTTGTTCGCCCACGCGGGCCGCATTGCTTTCAGGACGCAATCACCACGCTGTCGGGTTCGGTTCGATTGCCGAGTTGGAAGGCGGCTGGCCCGGCTACAGCTCAAACTGGCCCAAGAGCGCGGCCTCCATCGCGCAGATA
>JBLMXD010000007.1:0-3927 GCA_050257575.1 Alphaproteobacteria bacterium
GGAAAATAATCATGCAAAAGAAGGTCACCGCCCAAATTGGCGGCAATGAAATATCTATTGAAACCGGCAGGATCGCCAGGCTCGCCGATGGCGCCGCCGTTGTTAGCTGCGGCGACACGACTGTCCTAGTCTCCGCTGTTTCGGCCACGGCGATCAAGGAAGGTCAGGATTTCTTCCCGCTCACGGTCGATTACCGAGAGAAGGCGGCAGCCGCTGGAAAGTTCCCTGGCGGCTATTTTAAACGCGAAGGCCGTCCCACGGAAAAGGAAACACTCACCTCGCGAATGATCGATCGCCCCCTGCGGCCGCTTTTCCCCCAGGGATATTTTTACGATACGCAGATCATCTCGATCCTGCTCAGCGCCGATGGGCAGAACGATCCCGACATTCTGGCGATCAACGGTGCATCCGCCGCGCTGAGCATCTCTGATATTCCGTTTGGGGGCCCAATCGGTGCCGTGCGTGTGGGTCGGGTGAACGGCGAGTTTGTCGCGAACCCAACACACGATGAGCGCGGTCAGAGCGATCTCGATCTTGTTTATGTCGGCACTGAAAACGATGTGATCATGATCGAAGGGTCGGCCAGGGAAGTTCCGGAAGCCGAGTTCGTCAAAGCGCTCGAGTTTGCACACGGACACGCGCGAGAAATGATTCGCATCCAGAAGGAACTGGCAGCGATGGTCGGCAAGCCAAAACGGGATGCTGCGCTGCTCATGGTCGATCAGCAACTGCTGGATGTTGCTTACCAGGTTGCCGGCGACCGAATTGAGGGCGCGCTTTATACCGAAGGCAAAGGAGCGCGCGCCAAAGCGGTGGAGGCACTGCGCGAAGAGGTGAAGAAGGCAATCCAGGAAAAACATCCGGATGTTAACGGTTTCGCCATCTCGCAGGCGTTCGATTACGTTCAAAAGAAGGCATTTCGCGTCAGTATTCTGGAAAAACAGAAACGCGTCGACGGTCGCGGTTACGGAGACCTGCGCCCGATCAGTTGCGAGGTGGGCGTGCTACCGCGTGCGCATGGTTCAGCTATTTTTCAGCGCGGCGAAACTCAGGCGCTGGCGCTCGCGACGCTCGCTCCCATTGAAGAAGCACAGATGCTTGACGCCTACGGCGGCGGCGAACAATCGAAGAGGTTTATTCTGCATTACAACTTTCCACCGTTTAGCGTGGGCGAAACGGGGCGAACAGGCGCGCCTGGACGCCGTGAGATTGGCCACGGCGCGCTGGCAGAGCGTTCGCTCGAACCGGTCGTGCCGAGCGAAAACGACTTTCGTTATGCGATCCGCGTCTCGAGCGAGATCATGGAATCGAACGGCTCGACGTCAATGGCCAGCGTCTGCGGCGGAATGCTTGCGCTAATGGACGCAGGTGTGCCGATGAAAGGCATGGTTGCAGGAATCTCCATCGGCCTGGTGACCGAGTCCGGTGACGATAATCGATCGAAGCGTTACGAATTGCTTACCGACATCATCGGGTCGGAAGACCATTTCGGCGACATGGATTTCAAGCTTTGCGGAACAGATACGGGAGTGACTGGTTTTCAGCTCGACCTGAAACTCCCCGGCATCAGCCACAACATCATGGCGGAAGCGATCCAACGGGCGAAGGAAGCACGCATGAAGATTCTCGAGATCATGCGGGGGACCCTCGATCAGCCGCGGACAGAGCTGTCGAAGTACGCGCCGCGCATCGAGACTATCAAGATCAATCCAGAGAAGATTGGTGCGTTGATCGGGCCTGGCGGAAAAACCATCAAAGGGATTGTCGCCGAAACCGGGGCTGAAATTAACATCGAAGACGATGGATCGGTCCACATCTACGCGACAACAGGCGAGAGCATGGCGCGAGCGAAGGAAATCATCGGCGGGATGACGCGTGAGATCGAGATCGGCCAGACGTACCAGGGACGCGTAGTCACCACCAAGGAGTTTGGAGCGTTTGTCGAAGTTTTCCCGGGTAAGGACGGGCTCGTGCACATCTCCGAGCTTGCCGATTTTCGAGTGAAGCGCACCGAAGACGTGGTCAAGGTTGGCGATATGATTTGGGTCAAATGCATCGGTATCGACGACAAAGGCCGCGTGAAACTTTCGCGCAAAGCCGCGCTCAAAGAACGCGCTGAAAAAGAAACCGGACAGGTCCTGTAGTTGTAACCCGGGTCAACAATCCCGGCCCTCTTAAAGCGTGCTTAAGACAGGGCGGCGTTCCACCGACCTTGGCTACAGCCGCGCCACGCCGGAGCGCTTATTTACAGAGCTGCGTGATACGCTTCTGTTGACGGCCGTACCGAACAGCGGCTGGAGTATGGTAGATAAAGGGCCTGGCGCGCCGAGGACGGCGCACTCTACAGCAAATGCGCTGGTAGTTGACAATAGGCCCCGTGGATGGAGTAAGACAGAGGTGACTGAAATATGATTACGCCCACGCGGGTTTCGTACGCAGTGCTCGCCGCCACAATCATTCTGGCAGGTTTTCTTGATCTGGGCGGTCCGCTGCTGGTGATGTTGTTCTCATATTTTGCGCTGCGGCAATTGTATTATCTCACCAGACGAAAATGGCTGGCGTTAGCTTTGTTCGTCGTTGTAGTGGCTGCTGTCGTTACGGTCGGAGCTTATCTCACGCGCGCGGCAATCCTGGCGCTACCCGATGTAGCGGACAGTTCTATTCCTTCCGCCAGCGCGTGGGCGCAGAAGCGTCAGATCGAGCTACCATTCACTGATTTCGAAAGTCTCAGGCAGACCGTCGTGGACGCGCTTAGAGACGAAGCGCACTACTTTCGGAACGTGGCCAACTTCGCCAAAGCCACCACGACCATCCTGGTTTTCAGTATTTTGGGAATTGTCGCAGCCGGGAGTCTGTTTTTCAAAACTGACCTCGATCCCCATCGCGGGACCCATCGGCTTAAGAACAACCTTTACTCGATTTGCTGCGAGCAGGTTTCGAGACGGTTTCGCGATTTCTACCGCAGTTTTGCCACCGTCATGGGCGCGCAGATCACTATCTCGCTTATCAATACTGCATTGACGGCCATCTTTCTGATGGCTGCTCAAATGCCGCACGCCCCACTGCTCATTGCTACCACCTTTCTCTGTGGCCTTGTGCCTATTGCGGGCAACCTGGTGAGCAATACCATCATCGTCTTTGTTGCTTTGACGGTGTCATTGAAGCTGGCCATTTCCGCGTTGGTATTTCTAATAGTGATCCATAAACTCGAATATTTGCTGAACAGCAAAATTATCGGCGATCGGATTCGGAATCCGGTTTGGCTCACATTGATCGCGCTGATTCTTGGCGAACGACTTATGGGGATCCCGGGCCTGATTCTCGCGCCGGTGGTGTTGAATTATCTGCGGATTGAAATGCTGACCGTAGAGGTGCCCTCTGAGCGCGAAGAAGTTGAACTGGTGTGAATCTTTGAAAGGGTTGAAACGGTACATGAGTACAAGCGTTTCAATGTTACAAACAGTTCTTCCTCTGTAACTCTCGTAACCTTTTAAACAGTCAACACTGACGCGCGTCATGAAAGCTGGTTTTCTCGAAAAACTCATTGAGCGCCTCGGGCGCATCGGGCCGCAAGATGTGCAGAATTACTTTCTGCGTCTCGCGCAGGAGAAAGGTTTTCTCGAAACCGTCTTCAACGCCATTCAGGAAGGCATCATCGTTACCGATTCGAAAGGGCGCATCACTTATTTGAATGAGGCAGCCTGCGGATTATTTGGATTGGAGGCAGGTGAAGTAATCGGCAAACGGCTCGATGAACGCATCCGGGGTCTCGATTGGGGATCGCTGACCCAAAGCGGGGGGCCAGTCAGCCACGACATGGAAATTTTCTATCCGGAAAATCGATTCATTAATTTTTATGTTGTGCCGCTGCTGATGGAATCGCGCCAGCCTGCTGTAGCCGGAGGCGGTGACTCCGGCCCTGATAAA
>JBLMXD010000008.1:0-10044 GCA_050257575.1 Alphaproteobacteria bacterium
GATAAATTCGTCGCGCAAATCTTCACGTCGGGCGAATTGCGATGCGTCGATCTTCTCGGAAATGCGCTCTGCCTCCTGCAACACGTCTCGCGAAAATTCCGTCGGTAAATGGTACTTCCGAATGATCGAAAGCATGTCCACGCCGGGGGCGGAGGCCGGCCCAAGCACTTCAACGACTTCACCTTCGGGATTAACATGGCGCGATTCCCAGGGACCGAGCTCAACTACCACTTTGTCGCCGACGGTGCCCGGCGCTCGCTCTCGTCGATCCGCCCCAGGACGCACATAAATGTCGTGCACAAAACGCGGATCATCGGGTACGACGTAGTAGAAATTCCGTGAGCGCTGCAGCGTGCCAACGATGGTGTCGTGAGCGCGTTCGAGGATTCGAATAACGCGCGCTTCGCGCCTTGCCTTAGTCCGATTCGAAGGCATTTCGCGCAATATGCGCGCCACAACACGGTCTCCATGCATGGCCGTACCGATGTTTTCCGCCGAAATGTAAAGGTCGGGCCCGGTGTTGTTTTCTGGAATGAGAAAACCGTAGCCGACTGGATGGATCGACAATTTGCCTGTTACCAGGTCGGCTTCGCCTGGCAAAATGTATCGGTCCTTCCGAATCCGGGCGATCTGGCCGGCGCGCTCGAGCTCTCGCAGCGTTTTTCGCAATGCAATGCGCGTTCCGCCACTCGCGCCAATTTTCCGGGCGATCTCGACAGCGTTTAGTGGCCGATAAGCTTTCCTGGACAGGAGCGCCAGAATTTGTTCTCTAATCTTGGATCCGTTTACAGGCATTTCGGCGAGATCAATATTGTCAGGTTCGTCGATTTAACGGCGATTCCAACCGAGAGGTCTAAAAATGCGAAACTCGATCATTAGTGGCGGACTTGCGATGCTATTTGTGGCAATCAGTTCGTTTGCTGCGGGAGGAGGGAAAATGACAATCACCAGTCCTGCTTTCCGACAAGCCGGAAATATTCCGTCAAAATTCACCTGCGACGGCGGCGGCACAACCCCGCCTCTGCAGATAGCCGATGTCCCTGCCGAAGCAAAAACGCTTGTGCTCATTGTCGATGATCCCGACGCGCCAGGCGGATTGTTTACGCATTGGCTGGTTTGGAACATTCCGTCCCAAACCAATGCCATTGCCGAAGGGACTTCGCCAAAAGGCGTGCACGGTACGAACGACTTCGGCAAATCGGGCTATGGCGCACCGTGTCCGCCGTCGGGCGCACATCGGTACTACTTCAGAATCTTCGCGCTCGATCGCGACCTCGCTTTGCCTTCCGGCGCGAAGCGGAGCCAACTGAACGCAGCGATGAAAGGTCACGTCATCGCCCAGGGCGAATTGATCGGACGCTACGCAAGGAAAAAGTAACGCTAATGGCGTTTTGTGACCGGCGAAATACGGGCCACGTCGCCGATCCCGGAGCGATGCACAACGCGGTTCGAACAATCGCGCATCTGCGTTAGTCTCAGTCATCATGCGCCAGAGGATCTGGAAAATCGGTGACCGCTGTTTCGACGTCTCCCGACACGCGTTGATCATGGGCGTCCTAAACGTTACTCCGGATTCATTTTCCGATGGTGGCGAGTTTTTCACGCCGCAGAAAGCCGTAGAGCGCGGTGTAGCCATGGCGGCGGAGGGCGCGCACATCATCGATATCGGTGGCGAATCGACGCGCCCCGGTTCGGAGCCTGTTTCCGCTGGGGAAGAACTTCGTCGCGTAATTCCAGTGATCGAAAAGTTGCGGCAAGAAATTGATGTCCCTATTTCAATCGATACTTCGAAGGCGGAGGTCGCATGGGCTGCGATCGAGGCCGGCGCTTCGATTGTGAACGATATTACCGGCGGTCAAGGAGACGAGCGAATGCTGCCGCTCATTGCCGAAACAAAATCGGCGTTCATCATCATGCATATGCAGGGAACTCCCCGCACAATGCAAATCCAGCCGCAATACACAGACGTTATTTCAGAAATTTCCGATTTTTTTCGACAACAATATGCGCGCACCATAGGTTTAAACATTGATCCCATGGCGATTGCGTTTGATCCGGGCATTGGTTTCGGCAAAACGCTCGAACACAATCTCGAAGTGCTCGCGCAGTTCGAACGGCTTCGCGTGCATGATCGACCTTTAGTGATCGGCGTTTCCCGCAAATCGTTCCTGGGAAAGTTGATCGGTTCGCCGGAGATCACGGAACGGCTCGCCCCGGGCATTGCGCTGAATTCGATCTTGCGCGAACGCGGTGCGGACGTGTTCCGCGTTCACGATGTGAAGGAGAATGTTCGAGCATTGCGGATAACGGAAGCGGTTTCCAGAGGGCAAGATGATTCATCAGCTCATTGATCTATGGATAAGAGGCTGGCGCAGCCTCGTGGAAATACTTCTGCTGTGGGTGGCGATCTACTACGGCTACCTTTATTTCCGCGGAACGCGTGGTGCCAAGGTCCTGACAGGACTGGCCATCGTATTTCTTACCCTGACGTTAATCTCGACACTGCTGAACCTCGTCGTGATCGGCTGGATCGTGCGCAGTTTCTCCGTTTTCCTTGCTATTGCATTAGTGGTGATTTTCCAGCCTGAGCTTCGGCGCGGATTGGCCGCGCTTGGCGGACATCCGATTTTTTCGCTTACCAGTGAACGACGAGAAACTGTTCACGATTTGGCGGAGGCGGTGACACAGTTGGCCAACAAACAGTTTGGTGCACTGATCGCAATCGAGCGCGACACATCGATTCGCGTTTATGAGGAAACAGGGGTCATCATCGATGGTGAATTTTCCGTCGAACTAATCCTGACCATCTTCCATCCGAAAGCCGCGCTTCACGATGGCGGCGTGATCATTCGCAATGGCCGGATTGCAGCGGCGGCCTGCATCTTTCCAGTGAGCCAGCGGGAAACGCTGGACCGAAGCCTGGGATTACGCCATCGGGCGGGACTCGGTATCACTGAGGAATCGGACGCAATTGCGGTGATCATCTCCGAAGAGACCGGCAGCATTTCCATTTGCTACCGGCGACGAATCGAGCGCAATTTCACTCCGGAGACATTCCGTCAGCGCATCGCAGAAATCTTATTGCACAGCAAGTATGAAGAGCCTGATTCTGAAAAACTGGCGCGCGAAGTTGATCTCACTTCTGCTGGCGACGACGCTTTGGTTTCTGGTCAAAAAGAACATAGCGACGACGCCATCGTGGTATGAGAGACCATATCGGCCCCCGGTAACACAAACGGAGTAGACGCGGTTGCGTTTAACGCAAAAATCGCGACAAGTTTTCGTCTTCCCAGCGGCGGGCACGCCGATATCCGGGGAACTTGCGCTCGCGACGGTTGAATTCTTCGGTGTGAACGCGCCGGCGATTTCGCGAAAGTGTTTCGTCCGGCACCACTGAGTGCAGCATCTCGTGATACAACACGTAGCGCAAAAACCACAACGGCACGAACGGCTGGTCGAGGGCCGGATTAATCCGAATGACCCGGTCTTCTTCCTGAATGGTACCAAAAACGAATTGCTCTCTCGGAGGCTGCTTGCGCCGGCGCCCCCAGACCACGTTGTAGCCCCGAACGCGCCCACGAAAATGCCGCCGGTTTAAGTCGTCAAAGATCACACGCAGATCGAAATACGTCCCCTCGTGACGCAAATTCAACTGTCGCTGCATCGGCAGCTTCAGATGTGCGAGCTTGCGTTTGATCGTTCTTTTTTTCGTTCCCATTGCCTTGCTCCCAAAACCAGAAGCAGAGTACTTTAATGGCTGCAAATCGAGTGACAAGCAGAGCTGTAATCTTGATAGAAAGATTGTTTTAATATGTTCATAATCAATGCTTTATACAATAGACAGAAAAGACAGCCCATTAAACGATCTAAACCGGTTCAACAAAGCTTTTTACCGGCAAAATTCACCTCTCGTGGAACGAGTTACGTCGGATCTCGCACTACGCACTCAATGGGTTTTGCGAGGGACGTAAAATGCGTATAATCGTTTCAAGTTTCCGGTGAGAAAACCGGGAGGCGAAGCGAATCATTAAGCACCATGACCCCTTTTCTCCGAAAATTGCTCGGCCAAAACTGGCTTCTCCTAGTGATCATGCTGGCCCTTGCCATTTTTGGAGTAGTCGCGATCTATAGCGCCACGTCCACGCGCACCGACCCGTATGCGGCGGATTTTTGGCGGAAACAGGCAAACTGGGTGGCAGTTGGTGTCTTCGCCTTCGTGCTGACGAGTTTGGTTCACTATCGTTGGATCCGCTGGGGCGCGCTGCCGATGTATCTCGCCGGGATCCTGTTTCTGATCATGACGAAGTTCATGGGCGTCAAAGTTTATGGAGCGCGCAGCTGGCTGCATTTGGGTCCCATCAACTTTCAGCCGGCACAACTTGCGGTCGTCGCAGGCATCATGGTGCTGTCGCTCTTCCTTACACAATTTCGCGACATGCACCCCGCGCTGCGATTACTTCTCTCAGGAGCGATTGCGGGTGCGCCGTGTTTGTTGATACTGATGCAACCCGACTTGGGCGAAGTCATCATTTGGGTCCCGGTCCTCCTCGCCCTTTGGTTCGTGGCGGGTCTGCCGTTGCGCTACTTAATTTGCATCATTCTCATCGGAATCGCGTTCATCCCAATTGCCATCAACTTCGGCCTCAAACCATATCAGCAACAACGGATCACCGCTTTTACGCATCCAGACATCGACAAGCAGGGTTCAGCATGGGCGATTAACCAATCCTTGATTGCGATCGGTTCAGGTGGCTGGTCGGGAAAAGGGTTTAAGGCGCCGAATACCCAGATCGAACTTGGCTTTCTCCCCGCTACGGCTGTGCATAACGACTACATTTTCTCCGCCGTGGGTGAGCAATGGGGATTCGTTGGCGGGATCCTTCTCATAGGGACATTCGCGCTGCTCCTGATGACGTGCCTGTTTGTTGCTTTCTTCGCCGGCGACCAACTGGGTCTGCTTCTGGTGATCGGGGTCACGGCCCTTATCTTCACGCACATTTTCCAAAATATAGGAATGACTATTGCCATGCTGCCGATTACTGGTGTGCCTCTGCCATTGATTAGCTATAGCGGGTCGTTCGTGCTGATGATTATGTTTGGCCTTGGCTTGGTGAACAGTGTCTGGATTCACAGAAGCCTTCCGGCGTAATCGGAGCAATCGGAATCGGCCGGTATTGAAACGATTTCCTTTGATGCGTGCTTGCCTGTAGAGTCGGGCGCGCCAAGATGGATGTCGATTACAAGGTAAAGCTCGAAGTTTTCGAAGGGCCGCTCGATCTGTTGTTGTACCTCATCAAGCGGGACGAAATCGACATCTACGACATTTCACTCGAGCGCATTACCAGCCAGTACCTCGAGTATCTCCAGGCGTTCAAAGAACTAAACATCGAGCTCGCCGGCGAATTTATCGTGATGGCGGCCAACCTTATCTATTTAAAGAGCCGAAGCCTGTTGCCACGCGATCAACAGCCTCCCGAAGAAGATGCAGGCGAAGACGATCCTCGTTGGGAGTTAGTCAGGCAGCTGATCGAATATAAGAAGTTCAAGGAGGCGGCCGCGGAACTTAATCTGCGTGCACTCGAACAAGAAAGGATCTTTGTCCGGGAAGCTCCATCGACATCCGCTATCCAGGAACCGTTGAGACTCGGCGAGGTTGGAATCTTTCAACTGATCGGGGCTTTCCAAACGGTGTTGAAAAGGATCGAAGCGCGTCAGGACGTACAGGAAATCTTTAGCGAACGTTTCACTGTTTCGGAGAAGATCGATTCAATTTTGCAACGCATCGCCAAAGGTAACCGTCTTCGTTTCTCTGATTTATTTGGGGCAGCTGCATCGCGCGTGGAAGTGGTAGTAACATTTCTCGCGCTTCTGGAGTTGATCCGGTTGAAACAAGTCCGGGCAATCCAGAAAAATGTATTCGAAGAAATTGAAATCGCGCCCGCGACGGCGTGAGCGTTCATAATCATGCCGCGAATCTTGATCGCCGGCTGCGGTTACGTCGGAGAAGCAACGGCCGATTTGTTCCATGCTGGCGGCTGGACGGTCGTAGGCTGGGTGCACTCGGAGGAATCGGCAGCGCGATTGTCAACAAAACCGTATCGCATTGGCTTGGTAGACATCTCACAACGCGATCAGGTTGCGAAACAAACGGAACCATTCGACGCGGTGATTCACTGCGTCAGTTCTCGCGGCGGCGCTGCCGGCACGTATCGCCAGATTTATTTCAATGGCGGTCGCAATCTCCTGGAAGGCTTTCCAATATCAACCATCCTGTTCACGAGCAGCACCAGCGTTTACGCGCAGAACGACGGTTCGCTGGTCACAGAACAGAGCGAGACAAAACCGCTTCGCGAGACCAGCCGCATCCTCTTGGAAACCGAAAACGTCATCCTCGATAAAGGCGGGATCGTTACGCGGCTCGCCGGAATCTACGGGCCGGGGCGCTCGGCATTGCTGAGTAAGTTTTTGAACGGCACGGCGACGTTTGATCCGGAAAATGATCGCTTCGTTAATCAAGTGCACCGGGAGGACATCGCGTCCGCACTTTTTCTTTTGTTAAATCGAGATCCGCAGCCGCGGGGGCAGATTTATAACGTCGTCGACGATAAACCGACTCTGCAAAGCGACTGTTACCGCTGGTTGTCACGGAGACTGAATCGACCTCTTCCGCCGATCGGACAACCTCAATTACAACGTAAACGTGGGGATACCAACAAACGCGTGAGCAATTCCAAGTTGCGTGAATTAGGCTGGGCGCCGCAGTATCCGACATTCGCCGATGCGATGGAAATGAGCGTTCTGCCGAGTTTTGCAAAAGTCATTCACCGGAACTAGCGGAGAAGGACCGGATCCTTAACTCATCTGCGCGACTTGTTCCGGCGTCAGATCGGCGGCGTGGGAATCGTGGTGACGTTCGCCAAACAATTGGCGGATGATGTCCTCCACGGGTACTTCCTGGACGTTGATGTCGCTTACATCACAGGCGTCAAGGAGCTGCCGGCAGGTCTCCGTAACTTTTGCCCGCGGAACTTTCAGTTGCACCGAAACCGGCGTTTGCTCGGTGATTTCGCCGAATCTGGAGAGATCGCGCACTCCTTCCTTTTCAAAAGTAAGACTCAGAATTTTGTTGCCTGAGAAGCGATCCACAATCTCCGCTAACGGTCCGTCGAAAAAGATTTTGCCGTGATCGATCACTAACACGCGATGACAGAGCTCTTCGATGTCTTGCATGTAATGGCTGGTAAGCAATGTCACGATCCGATGTTCTTCGTTGTAGATTCGCAAAAATTCGCGCACCCGCTTTTGACTCACCACGTCCAAACCGATTGTCGGTTCATCAAGGAACAACACACGCGGCTCATGAATGAGCGCGGCGATCAACTCCATTTTCATTCGTTCGCCTAACGAAAGTTCGCGGACCATCACATTCATTTTGTCCTTCACCTCTAGGAGTTCCGATAACCCATCCACGACCCTGTTAAACCGGTCGCGGTCGATGCCATAAATGGCACGGTTCAGCTCGAGCGATTCCTGTGCAGGCAGATCCCACCAGAGCGCGTTTTTTTGTCCCATTAGCAAGCTGAACTGTCGTTTCATCTCGTTACGTCTCTCCCAGGGAACAAAACCGAGCACGCGCGCATCACCCGACGTCGGGTTCAGCAGGCCGGAAAGCATTTTAAGCACGGTAGTTTTTCCAGCCCCGTTCGGGCCGAGAAATCCCACAAATTCCCCCTCCTCGATTGCAAACGAAACCTGGTCCGCCGCTCGCGTTTCATCGTAGCGCCGCCATAAAAGGCCTTTCACTGCGCCAGAAAGTCCGCGCTCCTTTCGATAGGTGCGATACACCTTCGTTAAATTGGAGGCTTCAATTGCCGGCATAAAGAGCTTGCTAGGCGATGCTGATGGCGATGCTACAGGACATCGTCCAGACACCTGAGCAGATGCGAGACGGTTCCATCGGTCTCATCGCCCATATTCGACAAGCGAAAGGTTTGGCCGCGGATTTTGCCGTATCCGGGATCGATCACCAAATGATGTTTCTCTCGCAATCTCCGGGCAAACTCCAGTACGTCGATCCCCCGAGTGTTTTTCACACATGTCAGCGTCTTTGTGCGGAAGCCTTCCTCCGCAAAGAAATCGAACCCCGTCCGGCGTACCCAATCATGCACGAGCGCATTCGTCCGGGCGTGGCGGGCGTAACGCGCCTCCAGGCCTTCGTCGAAAATTTCGCCGAGCTTGAACTCAAGCGCGTAAATGTGCCCGATGCTTGGCGTGCTGGGCGTCATCCATCGCTCCTGCTCTTTCTTGAACTCCAGGAAATCGAAATAAAATCCACGATTAGAGACCTTCTCCGCGCGTCCAAGCGCTTTCTCGGAGACGGAAAACAACGAAAAACCCGGAGGCAGCGCGAGGGCTTTTTGCGCGCCGGTAAGCATCACATCGATGCCCAGCGTATCCATCTCGATGTTTACTCCGGAAAACGACGACACAGTATCGACGATCAGTGCAACGTCGGGATACTTGGTCATGACGCTGCAAATTTCCGGAAGCGAATTCATTACGCCGGTGGAAGTTTCACTATGGGTCAATGTGACCGTATCGAATTTTCCAGTGGCCATTTGTCGATCGAGATCTCTCGAATCGATATGTTTTCCCCACTCCACCTGAAGCGGCTCGGCTTTTTTCCCGCATCGCTTAGCGACATCGAACCATTTATCGGAAAATGCACCGCACATGCAGCAAAGCACGCCCCGGTCCACGACATTTCGGATGGAAGCTTCCATCACACCCCAAGCCGACGACGTGGAAAGAAACACCGGCTGCTTTGTTTTGAACAACGCCTGAAGCTTCGGATGAATGCTGCGGTAAAGATTCTTGAAATCTTCGCTGCGATGGCCAATCAGCGGACGGGAAAATGCCGCCCAGGTTTTTTCCGAAACTTCAACGGGTCCGGGTATGAAAAGCTTGTTGTGAGGATGCATAGGAGAAACATCGAACATCGAACATCGAACATCCAATGCTAAAAGTTCCGTGGCCTGCTTGCTCACCCGAGCAGCGCGATGTACGCATCATTCATGCGTTTCCTTCTTGTCCCTTGGGTCGTTTGCATCGGTCTCGCCGGCGTGATCAGTGCTGAATCGTCGGGATACGTCGTGTTCGTAAGCAACGAACGCTCAGGCGATGTGACTATGATCGATGGCGATACTGATTCAACTGTGACTACGTTTCCGGTGGGCAAACGGCCGCGTGGCATTCACGCCACTCCGGACGGGAAACGGTTGTTTGTCACACTGAGCGGCTCACCGCGCATGGCACCCGGCCTTGATGAAAATCGCGCGCCTGCGGACAAACGCGCGGATGGTCTGGCGGTGATCGATCCAGCAACGAGGAAATTGGTTGATCGCTGGCACGTCGGATCCGACCCGGAGCAATTCGCAATCAGCAAAGACGGGAAATTCGCGTTTATCGCGAATGAAGACGACGCCAGCGCTTCAATTATCGATCTCGATTCCGGGCAATCGCGCGGAAAAATAAAGGTATCGGAGGAACCCGAAGGCGTAGGCATCAATCCAGGCAACGGTGAAGTTTACGTCACCTGCGAAGAAAAAGGCGAAGTGTTCGCGATCGATCCCGATCAACAGCGAGTGGTTGGAAGAATCGACACCGGCGGCCGGCCACGCTCCGTCGTATTTTCCCCTGACGGCTCCCGGGCTTACGTCGCCTGCGAGAACGGTGGCTACGTCGCCGTAATTGATGCCGGGTCGCACAAGTTATTGTCAAAGATCCAGCTACCGACTGGCTCGCTACCGATGGGCACAGCGATCTCGCATGACGGAAAAGAACTTTACGTCTCGACTGGTCGAGGCAACGCGATCGCGATCATCGACACGGAAAAGAATGAAGTAATCACAACGGTTGCCGTCGGGAAGCGCGTTTGGGGAATCGCGCTCGATCCAAGTGGTTCGAAGCTCTACACTGCAAACGGTGCCTCAAATGACGTCTCTGTTGTGGACGTAAAATCGCGCAAAGAACTGCGCCGTATCA
>JBLMXD010000009.1:0-2631 GCA_050257575.1 Alphaproteobacteria bacterium
TTTGAAATGGCAATCGTTCCAACAATTGCCGGGAAAATGCGCGATAACCAGTGTGATACTCCGATAGTTTCGCCCCAATGAGAAGATTCTCGACGAACGTCAGGAACCGGTTGGAAACGTATTTCCACAATGGCATGCCGCCGCGGAGCGCGCCGCCACCCAGGATACGCGAAGCAAGAACGCACGGATACAAGCCGCTCGCCACCAAAGCTGCCATCGCTGGAACCAACTGGGGCGTGTACTGATAATCCGGATGAATCATGATGATAATGTCTGCGCCTGCAGCCAATGCCAGCCGGTAGCAGGTTTTTTGGTTCGCCCCGTAACCGCGATTTTCCGGATGCACTTCTATCTGCACGTTTGGCAGGGTGCGCGCGATAGCGACTGTCCCGTCGTGACTGGCGTCGTCCACTACAATGACGAGATCCACAATTCCATGCGCCATGACTTCGTCGTATGTCTGACGCAAGGTGCGGGCAGCGTTATACGCCGGCATCACCACGACAATTTTCTGTTCGTTCACCATCGTGATCGTCGAATATGCGTTGAACGACTACCTTGCAAGCTCGATGACAATTTTTTACGACCCAAGCTGTTTGGAATATTCCCGGCCAGGCCACCCGGAACGGCCACAACGCATCGCTCGAACTGCACCATTATTACGGGATCGACACCCTGGTTGGGAATGGCGAAAGCCCTCGCCTGTGACCGATGCTCAGTTACTTCGCGCACATTCCGGCGATTATCTCAAACATCTTGCCACTGCGCATGAAGATTTCGATGTCGATACACCATTCTATCCAAACATCGGAGTCTGCGCACGGCAATCAGCTGGCGCCGCCGTGGGTGTAGCGCATTCTGCGCTGGGCGGCGAGCCCGCGTTCAGCCTGATGCGCCCTCCCGGACATCACGCCATGCGCGATCGCGCGATGGGCTTTTGTTATCTGAGCAATATCGCCATCGCTGCACTGGAAATACTGGCTGTGGCCGAGGTGGCTGATGCCGGCCGGCAGGGGTCATCGCCCCCAGCTACGACGAGCGTGGAACGCATTGCTATTTGGGACTTTGACGGACACCATGGCAATGGAACAGAGGCAATCGTCGCGAACAATGAGCAAATCCGGTTCGCGTCAATCCATCAATTTCCCGCATATCCGGGCACGGGATCAAGATCGTTTGCAAACATCGATAATTATCCGGTCGCTCCGCTCACGCCGCGAGATGCCTTGATGAAGATTGCCGAACGGGCGCTGGAGAAGTTAGTGGCGTTTCGACCCCACCTCCTTCTTGTCTCGGCAGGATTCGACGCTTACGCCCGCGATCCGCTGCTGCAACTGACCCTTGAGACTGAAGATTTTGCCCAATTTGGCGAATGGTTAAGGGAGCTTGAAATTCCGGTCGCGGTGCTGCTCGAAGGCGGCTATAGCGATGATTTACCGGAACTGATAGACGCATTCTTGTCCGCCTGGAGCCAGGCAGCAAAGCTTCCCAGCCGGTGAGGCTAATTGTCAAAATCTGTGTTTCGTGTGTGGCTAAAATTTCAAGCTGGTTGATATTCCGGCTCTCAAATCGGGCCGTAGTTCAGCTTGGTAGAACGCTTGAATGGGGTTCAAGAGGTCGTGGGTTCGAATCCCGCCGGCCCGATTTCAAACAATAATGCTGTTCTCGTTCGGCGGCCGCCGGCCGCTCCCTGGAAAATCATGCTAAGTGCCGGAATCGTAGGTCTGCCAAACGTTGGGAAGTCGACGCTTTTCAATGCGGTCACACGCATGCACAAAGCGCCGGCGGAGAATTACCCGTTCTGCACGATTGATCCAAACGTAGGGGTGGTAATTGTACCGGATCCTAGGCTGGGAAAGATAGCAGAGATTTCCCGCTCCAAAAAAACCACGCCAACCGCAATCGAGTTTGTCGATATCGCCGGTCTGGTGAAAGGCGCCAGCGCCGGCGAAGGTCTTGGCAATCAGTTTCTCCATCATATTCGCGAAGTGGAAGCCATCGTGCAGGTGGTGCGTTGTTTTGAGAACGCGGACATTCACCACGTCGATGCGACAATTGATCCGGTTCGCGACATTGAGGTCATTAACACTGAGCTCGTGCTTGCAGACATTGCTTCGCTACAAAGGCGACGCGATCGACTGCAGAAGCAACTGCACGCCGGTGAAAAAACAGCACTTACTGAAACTGCAATTATCGAAAAACTACTCCCGCACCTCGACAGTGGAAAACCAGCGATTACTGCCGGGTTGACTCCCGAAGAGAACTCTGTCGCGCGAGGTTTTTTCCTGCTGACGTCAAAGCCAACAATTTTCGCCTGCAACGTGGCGGAATCGGATTTGGCCGCGATCTCGAAGGGTGACGTTGCGAATGCGGCTACGGGATATGTCGGTCTAGTTCAGGATTATGCAGGCCACCATTTCGCTACAGAAGCAGTCATCGTCAGCGCGCAGGTCGAGAGCGAGCTTGTCGACCTTACTGAGCAGGAGGGCCTCGAATATTTACGCGGCCTCGGCGTGGACGACACCGGGGTGCACGCGCTGATTCGCGCGGTCTATCATCTCCTCGGTTTGCGCACGTTTTTTACTACCGGTGAAAAAGAGACGCGTGCATGGACAATTCACGCCGGCGACA
>JBLMXD010000010.1:0-4700 GCA_050257575.1 Alphaproteobacteria bacterium
GTGGTTTCGGGTAGTCCAATCCGTGTCGCCGGATCATCGGATGCGACACGATAGTCGCACGCCAGCGCGACCTCGTAGCCGCCGCCAGCCGATGCGCCATGGATAACAGTGACCGTCGGAACTTTGAGGTCGGCCAGACGGTTGAAAACCTGTTGCCCCCGCGCGATGAACTCGCGCATTTCGCCGCTCTTCGCTCCTTTCAGTAGCGTTTTCAAATCCGCGCCTGCAACAAAGATGGATTTTTTGGCAGATGCGATGATTAGTCCGCGCACCGAGCTGTCTTTCGCGACGAAATCGAGATGACTATTTAATTCATCGAGCGTCGCAGCATCGAATATGTTCGCTCCGGAATCGGGTCGATCAAAAGTGAGGAGGCAAATGTGATCTTCGCCAATCTCGCGCCGAATCATTGGAGCTGAAGCAACTGCTGGCATTTCCTTCATTTTGGAGCGTTTCCGGCAAATGCCAAGTGCAGACGTAGCGACGCTGTGCTGCGGCGTTCGGAAATCGCGACAGCGCCTTCCCGACCATTGCGTGTATTAAGCGCGAGTGGTAAAAACGCGACGTGGTCGGCAAAATCCTGGAACCCGAAATCAGAAGTCTGATCGACGCCCGCAATTTCGGAGCGCTGCGCGAAGTGTTTCGTGAATGGCCGCCGGCTGATGTAGCGGAAGTCATTCTCGACCTTCCCGAGGACGAGCAGGTGATTATCTTTCGCGTCCTGCCACACGCGCTGGCAGCGGATGTTTTTGAATATCTGGATTTCGATGCGCAACAGCAATTGCTCCGCGCCATGGCTCACGAGCAGGTGGGTGCGATTCTGAACGAAATGTCGCCGGACGATCGCACGGCGCTGCTCGAGGAAATGCCAAGCGCGGCGGCGCGGCAACTCATCCGATTGCTGACGCCGGAGGAGCGCCGCGTGGCCACGGCGTTGCTTGGTTATCCGGAAGACAGCGTGGGTCGCTTGATGACGCCGGACTTCATCGCAGTGAAAGAGGATTGGACCGTCCAACAAGTGCTGGATTACATCCGGGAGCATGGCCAGGACAGCGAAACCCTTAACGTGATTTATGTAGTCGATGACCATGGCAAACTCATCGACGACATTCGCATGCGGGAGTTTTTGCTGAAGCCCCTCACCTCGCCTGTTCGCGACTTGATGCAAAAAACCTTTGTCGCGCTGAACGTGACTGATTCTCAGCACGACGCGCTAAATGCTTTTCGCAAATACGATCGCACGGCGCTGCCGGTGATTGATTCAAATGGTGTCCTCCTCGGCATCGTGACCATCGACGACATGCTCGACGTCGCAGAAGAGGAAGCGACTGAGGACATCCAAAAATTCGGTGGCATGGAAGCGCTGGATGAGCCGTATATGCGGATAGCCCTTTGGAAAATGATCCGCAAACGCGCCGGCTGGCTTGTGATCTTGTTCCTCGGCGAAATGCTGACCGCCACCGCGATGGCGACCTTTCAGGACGAAATCGCCAAGGCAGTAGTTTTGGCATTGTTTCTGCCATTGATCATTTCCAGCGGCGGTAATTCCGGGTCGCAAGCTTCAACGCTTATCGTCCGGGCCATGGCGCTGGGAGAAGTTAAACTGCGCGACTGGTGGCGCGTGGCTGGGCGCGAGATTCGAGCTGGCTTGTCGTTAGGCGCAATTCTTGGCGCCATTGGAGTGTTGCGCGTCGCAACCTGGTCGATTATCGGCGAGAAGTATTTTAATCGAGAGTTATATGGTCCGCACTGGCCGCTTGTGGCGATCACCGTCGGATTGGCGCTTGTCGGGGTAGTCCTTTGGGGTTCGCTTTCCGGTTCGATGTTGCCGTTTGTTTTGCGACGCATCGGAGCCGACCCAGCGACATCGTCCGCTCCTTTTGTGGCGACGCTTGTCGATGTTACAGGACTCATTATCTACTTCAGCATCGCCCTGGTCATCATGCGCGGTGTGATGCTGTAGCTCCACTGCCGGACTCATCCTGTAGAGTCCGCTGTCTCAGCGCAAAAGTGCCCCGAATATCCGTTGAGGAGAGCGGACGCTACAGCGTGCCAGGGGCTAAGCGCAGTTTTCTCGCCCATTCGCACGCTCCGGGATTGCCGAGGTCAACACTATCGGATACAAGAGAATTGGCGTTATGTTCTCGATTCAAAAACTCCTCGGGCGTGATGGAAAATTCTACGATTTGCTTGAGGCGAGCGCACAACAGGCTGACAGCAGCGTGCATCACCTGATCGGTCTGTTGGAAAAACTCCAACAAAACGAAACGCCAGCGAACTTGGAGGAGTTCGCGCACAGCCGGCGCGAAGACAAGCGAATCACTCAGGAACTGACCGAGCAGCTCTCAAAAACGTTTGTTACGCCGTTGGAGCGGGAGGATATCCAGGAACTGGCTGCTGCTCTTTATAAAATACCGAAGACGGTGGAGAAAATCGGTGAACGCATTTTGATCTCTCCGGAGACCGTGCGCGGACACAGTTTTCAGAAACAGATGGAGTTGCTCGATCAGGCAGCCGAAACGGTATTGGCCATGGTGAAACAGCTGCGTAAAGGGATCGACGCTCGCACAGCCCGGGAGATGAATACAAAACTTCAGGCAATCGAAGGCGATGCGGACCAGCTTGAACTCGACCGGCTTCGCGATCTTTTCCAAGGCGATTACGAGGCGAAACGGGTCATCTTTTTGCACGATCTTTACGGCCTCCTGGAGAAGGTGATCGATCGTTGCCGGGATGCCGGTAACATCATCCTGCAGGTAGCGCTAAAATATTCGTAGCAAGTTTGTCGCGTGCTCACGCTCATTTTTGTCGTCATCGCTGCAGTCGTTTTCGAATACAGCAACGGCTTTCACGACGCCGCAAACGCAATTGCCACCGTCGTATCGACCCGCGTCCTGACGCCGCGCAAGGCCATCGCCATGGCCGCCTTTTTCAATCTTACAGGTGCGCTCTTCGGGGGCGCGGTTGCGTCCACGATCGGCAAGGGCCTGGTTGATACGAATATCGTTACAATGACTACGGTACTTGCCGCGGTAATCGCCGCATTCGCCTGGAACATGATTACGTGGTGGTTCGGATTACCCTCCAGTTCGAGCCATTCGCTGATTGGCGGTCTTTGCGGAGCTGCCCTGGCTGCTGCGCGCGGCGATTGGTCAGTGATCAAGTGGAATGTTGGCGTCTGGCCAAAAGTGGTTCTGCCGATGATCACGTCGCCCTTTGCCGGATTTATCTTCGGCGCACTCCTGATGTTCGTGCTTTTCCTGGTGCTTCATCGATTCACGCCGCAATTTGTTCATTCGCTATTTGGAAAACTACAGATCTTCAGCGCAGCCTGGATGGCTCACAGCCATGGTTCGAATGACGCGCAGAAGACCATGGGCATCATTGCGCTTGCACTTTTTACCGGCACCAAGGCTGGCAGCTTCGATCATTTACCAGCCTCGCTGGCATTTCTAAAAACCCCAACCTTCACTCTGCCGGTTTGGGTCATTGTGTTGTGCGCGCTAACGATGGCGATCGGAACCGCTGCGGGCGGTTGGCGTATCATTCGCACGCTTGGCCATCGCATGGTGAAATTGCAGCCGGTCAATGGATTCGCGGCGGAAACTACGGCCGCCGTGATTATCCAGGCGGCGAGCTACTACGGCATTCCGCTTTCAACTACTCACGTGATCACAACATCGATCATGGGCGTTGGCGCGGTGAAACGTTTTGGCGGAATGCGATGGATAGTGGTCGAGCGGATCGTTTGGGCCTGGCTTTTTACGTTGCCCGCCAGCGGGCTGATTGGCTATGCGCTCGAACGGGCTGTGAGTAGTTGGCTTTGATACAGTAAGCAAAGGTCTCTGCGGGTCATTCGTGGTATCCCGGATAGTCGGCGAATAAAGTCACAACTTATCCAGACCTTCGATCACCTTCTCCATGCCGCTGACGACCAGCGTAAACCGATCGTAATCGAGTTTGTCGGGCGTATCGCTCGACGAATGATAATAAGGATATCGAAAAGGTGCAGTGTCGGTGACCATTATACCGGGATAACCGCACCGCCAAAACGACCACTGATCGGACCAGCTTACGCCGGGGACGAACGCGGGAAGCGCAGCGCCTTCAGATGGAATCTTTGCATTCTTGCGAAACAATGCGACCACGCGACGCAATAGCCCTCGCGAATGAATGTTGCCCACGAACCCGATGAAGTTGCCAACTTTCGGATAAAAGATGCCTAGTCCGGGCGATGGATAAGTTTGTGAGCCTGGCGCATCCGTAAAATAACCAATCGTTTCCAGGCTGATCATTGCGGAGATCTGATCTCCCCGATCTTTGCATCTGCGGGCGTAAATCGAACTTCCCATTTCATCCGACAAAAAATAGGGCGGCTCCTCGTTCACGAACGCGACGAACCGCAACGTGTATTCAGATTTTTTGGCGGCAAATCGCCGTGCCAGGGCGAGCAGCGCCGCGACCCCGCTGCCGTTGTCGTTTGCACCAGGCGAACCAAATACTGAATCGTAATGTGCGCCGATGACGATTACTGAGGGCGGACGGGAGACCGCCGCTCCCGAAAAGCCGCGGCTGGGAACTTCTGCTTCTATGTTGTAGCAGGCCTGCCCCCGAATTTCGTAGCTGTCGCGTCGCGGTCGAAAGCCGGCACGCGAGAACGAATCTTCGATATGATCGGCAGCGGCATTAAGCTGCGCGTA
>JBLMXD010000011.1:0-11696 GCA_050257575.1 Alphaproteobacteria bacterium
CGCCTCCAGTCGAGCCGCCGATCATGTTTATGGCGTCTGCAAATACTTTTGGTTTGTTCGCTTCGATAGCATAACGACCGAGAGCATCCATGGGAGAAGTATAAGTGATTGGCTGACCGTAGACGGTAAACATCGCCTCGTAACCGGCATTTCGGGCGAGCTCCTTCACATGCTCGTTGTAATTGCCGAACGGCACCGCAAAACAATTCACCTTAATCCCGAGACGCTGCTCCAGTAGGTCCTTGGAGCCGACGACTTCGTTTTGCACCCATTTTTCGTAGTCGGTGCCAGTTAGTTTCTTCCTGCTTCGTTTGCCGCCCGGCTCAATAACCGTAACTGAGTGTCCTTCACGAAGATCCTGGTGCGTCGCAGAATGCGCTTCAATATCCACGCCGTTATCGCGCATATCGGCAAGCTGTTCCCACGTGATCGCTCCTCCACCGCCCAAGGCACCGCCGCGCACACCTTCGGTATAAATGAACAGCGTGACGGGATAACCGAATTTTTTTAAGATTGGCCATGCCACATCATATTGCGTTTCCCACCCGTCATCGAACGTAATCACCGCGCAGCGCGGAGGTATGTTTTTTTCGCCGCGCTTCCATGCAAGTAAATCCTGCATCGAAATGACGGTGATCCCCTTGTCTTTCAATTCTTTCATCTGCTCTTCAAACGCAGCAGGGGTGATCTCAGTTCCTGGATAACGGACTTTGTCGACGAACCGGTGGTAACAAAAAATAATGGTCTGTGCAGTTTGATCGATGACTGGCTTGGTGATTTTGGGGGCTGGCGCTGCCACTGGAGCGGCGGGCGCCGCAGCAGCCGTGGCCGGCGTCGTGCTGCCCGCGGCTCCCGGCTTTTCGGCCACCGTTTCGTGTTTTTTGCACATCGAAAGATTTAGTGCCAGCAGTAACGGAATGATTGCGAATCGGATCATCATAGGAGTGCTAACGGATTAAGCTCAGTGAGGCAAAACACAAGCGCATTTTAGATGCATTACCGAAAATATGCGAATCATGGACACAATTGGGCTCCAGCTGTTCGACGTTGATTAGAAATTCTTGGTGGAACGTCGATTTTTAGCTATTAGATCAGAATGCTCCGTCTGCCCGGTTGCATTGTCACAATCGCCTTGGTTGGTTCGTTCGCTGGGTGCGGCACGATTCAAACGTCCTCTGTCAAAAACACGACCAAGACATTTAATACGGTAGTGGTAGATGCCGGCCACGGAGGGAAGGATAGCGGCGCGTACCGTCGCTACGGTCCACCGGAAAAAGTGGTCACCCTTGATGTAGCCCAGCGACTTGAACGCAAGTTACGCGAATCGCAGCTAAAGACCGTCATGGTCCGGGACTCGGATGTTTTCATTCCGCTGAATGACCGGGTTGCTAAAGAAAATGCCCAGGCCAATGCGATCTTTGTCAGCATACATTTTAACGATTCGCGTCGACGGAAGACTCACGGATTTGAAACTTACTATCATTCCGGAGCATCGGCGGAACTGGCTAACAGTATTCAGCAAAAGCTCATGACCATCCCGAATTCTGCAAATGGTGGAATTCACACCGCAAATTTTCGCGTTCTCCGGTTTGCCAATTGTCCGGCGGTGTTGGTGGAATGCGGCTATCTAAGCAACCGTAATGAAGGCAATCAGGCCCGTGACTCCGAATATCGTGAATTACTGGCCGATAGAATTGCCGAAGCAATCGTTGAAGTGCGTTACGGCGGCGGAGCATACCGCACTTCGCCTCAGGTCGTTGCGTTAAGACACTGAGACGACAACACTCCAGTGAAAAAACTTCCGGGGATCGAGTTGGCGTCCTCAGGCGTGAGGCAATCATCTCCGCCGTACTCCGCCCAAGCCGACAGGTCGCGACGCTTAGATAACAATTCTGATCTAGAATTCCTTGCCGTGTTTTTCGGGTCCGATCGCGGCGAGTAGAATCAGCGTTAAAAAGATTACCAGAGCGAAAAGACCAAGCGCTTTCGCGTAATCGGGATGACCGTTTACATCTTGGAAATGATTAGCCAGTTGCGCCTCCACTACCGCTGTATTGGCGGCCAGCAGATTCCCTAGCTGATAGGCAAATCCCGGGAACGTTCCGCGTAGCGCACTTGGCGACAGCTCATTGAGGTGCACGGGCACAATCCCCCACGCGCCTTGTACCATGAACTGCATCGCAAATCCCCCGATCACGAGAAGTACATATCCGGGTGAAAATACCCACAACGGAATAAGCACGATTCCAAACGCGGCGCACAAGATGATGGCCCTACGACGTCCCCATTTTTGGGAAAGATGACCGATGATCGTTCCACCGCAGATTGCACCAAAAGCGTAAATGATTCCTGTCGCCGCTTTTTGCGTGACGCCATAGTGCCGTTGTTCGCCAAGGAACGTTTGATACATGTCCTGGGTACCGTGCGATATGGCGTTGAACGCTGTCATCAGCAAGACGACATAAAGAAACAGGACCCAGTGCTGCTTTAGGACAGCAAGGAGCTGGCCCCCAAAGTCACCAAGCGTGTGCTGCTGACGCAGCCAGACCTGCGATTCAGGCACCCGCGCCCGAATGTAAAGAACAAGAACAGCCGGCAGTGCCCCTGCGACAAAGAGGCCGCGCCAGCCGAAGAACGGAAACACGATCCAGTACACGACGGCTGCAAGCAGATAACCGAACGCATAACCTTGCTGCAAAATACCTGAGAACAATCCGCGTGCCCGGGTAGGAAGAGTTTCCATCGCAAGAGAGGCGCCGAGTCCCCATTCCCCACCCATACCGATCCCGTAAAGCGCGCGAAAAATCAGCAGCACGGTGTAGTTAGGCGAAAATGCTGTGAGCAATTCCATTAACGAATAAAATATGATATCGATCATCAGCGGAATCCGGCGGCCGAAGCGGTCGCCTAGCAGACCGAATATGAATGCGCCAACGGGGCGCATCGCCAGCGTGATGGTGATCGCATAACCAAGATGCGACACGCTCGTGCCGAAATCGTGAGCCATCGGCACGATCACAAACGTCAGCAAAAAAAAATCGAAGGCGTCCAGGGCCCATCCGAGAAAGCAAGCGACAAACGTGTTGCGTTGATCACGGTTCAGTGACTTGAACAGCCGAATCGCTTCCACACCGTAATTCAATTAGTTCGACTCACTGCTAATCAATAACAAATACATTGTCCCAGCCACGCCCGACTCTTGCGAAAAGCCTTGTAGGCCACGAGGTGCGAGCGGTTTTGGTCTCGACAATGCCAGCCGATTTCTGACAACAGTTCCTGCATGAATAGAATAACTCGATCTTTCCCCATTACGATCGCTCTCTTGTGCTGCAGTCTTTTGCCTGAACTGTTAGCGGTCATTCCACCCCCGGACGGAGGGTATCCCGGAGGTAATACGGCGGAAGGACAGGACGCTCTTCTCAGCCTCCCACCGGCGGATTCAATACGGCGGTTGGCTTCTTGTCGCTGACGAGCGTCACGACCGGACAGCTGAACACTGCGGTTGGTGCCGGCGCGCTCCTTTCCAACCCTGGCAATGAAAACACAGCCACGGGTGCCGGAGCGCTGTTAACCAACATCGGTACTCAAAATACCGCCCATGGAGCCTTTGCGCTTTTTAGCAATACGACGGGCAGCTTCAACACGGCTGTCGGCGATCGCATTGGCTAGACTCGCGTCTGCGCCACAGCTGGCTGCGAAAAACCCTTGAGGATAGTGGGTGTCATCGTATTCCCTTTAACTTCATAACTTTTTCTAATCTTCCGTCTGCCGCTCACTTTGAAGCATCTTTTCGAACGGCCGATAGAAATTTGAGTAAAACGGATATGCCCGGTCGGGATCCTGCGGACGGTAACGCCAGTGTTTGTACATCCAAAGCCATGGTGCTGGGTTTTTTCGAACGTAAGGCTCAAACGAATTCCAGCATGCTTGCGCGATTTGCTGATGAGTCATCTCAGCTGTGCCTGCGATTTTCGGATGGAATATGAGCCGATAACGGCCGTCTGGTAGCGGCTCGCAGTGCGCTGGAACGATCGGCACTCCGGTTCGCTCGTGAAGCCAGGCATGCGCAGATGTGACACTTGTCTTTAATCCGAAACAATCGATGACCACAGCACCTTGGGCCGGGGGCACGGTGAGATCAACCAGCAGCGCGGTGCGCCCTTTTTTCCGAAGCACCTTGTAGAGCCGCATGATTCCCCTTTCTCGTGGAATCAGCTCGTGTCCCGATTGTTCCCGCAATTTTTTGAAAACTGGATCAAGCAAGGAGTTCTTAAATTCCTGTGAAATGATTGTGCCTTTGAGGTCGAGAAAACCACAGGCCAGACTGAGCCATTCAAAGTTACTGTAGTGATAACAGGCGATCATCAGGCGTCTCTCCGGTCCTGTCTCACGCGCCGTTTCAGCAAAATTTTCGCATTCGATATATTCAGAAAAATTCTGTTGCGTCAGCCGCGGACTCCACAGCAGGTCGAGCATGGTCCGCGCAAAGTGTTGAAATGATTCGCGGACAATTCTTCGCCGCTTCTCGGGCGAAAACGTGTTGCCAAATGCAACCTCGAGATTGTTCAGCGCGACATCATGGCGATGGCGATCGAAGAAGCTGAGCAGCACTCCGGCTGTATTCGCTAGATAATGACAGGTCCGCCGCGAGCACAACGGTATTATCTTCGTGGCGAGGAGTACCCCCAGCCATTCGAGGCGATACCGGACACGCTTCCATCGCGCGCGCATTGGGCACTCTAAACACAGGCGTCAGCGGAACGCGAACAGCGAATACGCGGTCGCTGCTTGCCTCACCATCCCTGCCCCGGATTTGCCACAGGAGGCAGGCTTTTGCGGAACTCAGCCTGTTGACGTTCGGCTGCTTTTTGCGCCTCTGCATCGCGCGCCTGTTCTTCTGAGCTGGGACCCGGGGCAGCGCAGCCGAGCAAAACGACAACGAGAGTCGGAATCAGCAGGATCGCTATGAGCCGTGTTTTCATATCATATTAGGAACACCAGAATAATCGGCGGCTTCAAAGCGGCAACCTTTCCTCTGCGTTGATCCGGTGACCCGCCAAATCGGTTATTTGGACTCGCTAATGTCGCTTTCGTTCGACGCGCGCTCGCGGTACTTACGCTCAACTGTTTTCAGACGGTCTACAATTTCGTTTAAGGTCAGCTCGTTCTTTAAATTCACCTGATAATCGATCTCAGCGCGCAATCGATCCTTGTGCGCCTGACGATTTTGCGACATCAAAATAATCGGCGCTTGAAAAATCTGAAGCATATTCAGCGCGACAGAAAGAAAAAGATAGGGATAAGGATCGAACCCTTGCCTTCTCAAAAAAACTGCCGAAAACACATTTGCCAGGATCCAGACATTTAGAATAATCGCGGCGGCAAAAATGAATTTCCAACTGCCGCCGAATTCGGCGATCGCGTCCGCGGCCCGGTCCCCCAGCGTCAAGTGCGCTGCTTCCTCAACATTGAGGTTACGCGTAGCGGTATGACGCAAAAGCTCATCGGTATGCCGCAGCCTGTTGGTAAGCGCAGTGAGCATCTCAAGAGCGACATTTGGATTCCTCCGAACGAACGACAGAAAGTGCTCACGGGAAAGGACAGCCAACCGTGCATTCTCCTGAACAACGGCATCGGCCGAGCGCGGCTTTCCATCGAGTAGCGCCATCTCACCAAAGAAATCTCCGCGTTCCAGTTCAGTTAACGTGACTTCATGCCCGTCTTTCGCCCGCACGCAGATACGAACCTTCCCATCTTCGATCAAATACATTGCGTCGCCTTCGTCACCGGCCCGAAACACGACTGCTCCGGACTTGAGATCGACGCTCTCAAGCAGTTCGCACAACTCATGTGCCGCGTCGTTGTCGAGCGACTCAAACAAAGGCACGTGGCGCAGCGTCTCAGTGTTCATTTACAGCAGACTGATGCAACGACGAGGACAATAACTGCAATGCCGGCTGCCGAGAAGTGCCAATTATTGCCTGTAGTGTCGCCTGTCTCATCGGATAATGAGCCTACGCTAATGTGCTGAGGGCAGCCGACCCTACAGCACGCGCAACGGCTCATCCTCTGTGCATTCTACTCCCGAGAGAAGCACGGTCCTAGATCGCAACGAACAACCCAGCATCGATGCCCGAAATTGACTTGCTGAAGTTCGTTCTTAGGTTGGAACATCTCGCTCGCTGCGCGCTTTGAACCGTGAAAAACGTCCTTTTCGTCTGCACCGGAAACATTTGTCGCAGCCCAATCGCAGAAGGGTTATTTCGCCGATTGATCGGCAACCGGAAGGACATCGAAGTCGCTTCGGCCGGCGTGCACGCTGTTTCCGGCCAACCCCCAAGCCTCTACGCGGTTCAAGTGTGCGCAGAGGAAGGCGCCGATATCACCGGTCTGCGTAGCCAGCCATTGACGCCGGGATTGGTTGATCAAGCCACGCACATTTTCGGGATGACCGGCACACATTTGGAAACCATCCAGGCATTGTTTCCTCAAACTGCGGAAAAAACATTCTTACTACGTGAGTTCGAGGACCCTGGAACAACGGTATGGCGGGATGTCCCTGATCCGATCGGCCTCGGACGCGAAGTTTACGAGGAGTGCGCCCGCATTATCAAAAATGCTCTGCCGGGCGTGCTCGCCTTTGTTGAACAAGGTCAATTGGTCCGGCCTGGTGCCGTCCGCTCGCCGGAGCTATCCTCTTACGCCATGGATGATGTTTCTCGCCAACTTGAACCTGGATCGACCGCTTCGAACGCTGCGCCTTGTTACGGCGAAGCGTTGCGCAAAGTTGATCCGGAAATTTTTAATGCGATCGCAGCTGAAGAAAAACGCCAACGAGACAACATCGAGTTGATTGCCTCGGAGAACTTCACCAGTCGGGCTGTAATGGAAGCCCAGGGTAGCGTTCTTACGAACAAGTATGCCGAGGGTTATCCACGCAGACGGTGGTATGGCGGCTGCGAAAATGTAGATACCGCCGAGCAACTGGCCATCGACCGCGCGAAACGGTTATTTGGTTGTGAACACGTGAACGTTCAACCACATAGCGGCGCGCAGGCGAATATGGCCGTCTATTTTGCGATGCTAAAACCGGGCGACAAGATCCTTGCGATGAACCTCGCTCACGGCGGCCATCTGACGCACGGCCATCCAGCGAATTTCTCTGGCAAGTTTTACACCGTTTCGCAGTACGGCGTCAGCGAGAAGACCGAGCAGATCGATTACGACGCGTTACAGAAACAGGCCGAGGAAGTGCGGCCGGCAATGATCACGGCGGGCGCGTCGGCCTATCCACGCATCATCGATTTTCCACGGCTGCAGCAAATTGCGGATTCAGTCGGCGCGATTTTGTTTATCGACATGGCCCACATTGCGGGGCTCGTCGCAGGGGGGCAGCATCCCAGTCCGATTCCGCATGCACAATTTGTCACCACCACAACGCACAAGAGTTTGCGAGGTCCACGGGGCGGCATCGTTATGTGCAATGAGGAATTTGCCAAACAGATAGACGCCACTGTTTTTCCGGGCGTTCAAGGGGGGCCGCTCATGCATGTCATCGCTGCGAAGGCGGTTTGCTTTCATGAAGCGCTGCAGCCGGAATTCTGCGAATACCAGAAGCAGGTCGTTCTCAACGCCAAAGCTCTCGCGGCGGGTTTGGGAAAACACGGTTATCGGATCGTTTCCGGCGGAACAGACAATCACCTGATGCTAGTCGATCTTCGCTCGAAGGACCTCAACGGTAAAGAAGCACAGGAAGTTCTCGATCGCGCCGGCATTACAGTGAACAAGAACGCTATCCCGTTTGATACTAGTTCGCCTTTCAAGCCGGGTGGTATCCGCATCGGTACACCCGCAGTCAGCACCCGAGGCATGAAAGAAGAGGAAATGCTCGAAATCGCCGATCTCGTCGCCGACGCACTCGACAAACGAAGCGATGCAGGCGCATTAGAAAATGTGCGCAAAAAAGTGCTCGATCTGACCCGAAGATTTCCATTGCCCTTTTAGTTCTAGTGCCGGTGCACGAGACTCGTGTCGCGGCGCATTCGTGTTATCCAACCTGCGAAAACCTGCGTAATCTGTAGGCATCCATGAATCGAGTTACCGACCAACCGGAACCAAACCCGCTCCGCGAAGGCCTGGCTGCAAGGCCCGTGCCGCAGCCGTGCAGCGTTGTCATCTTCGGTGCTACCGGCGACCTCACGCACCGCAAACTCGTACCCGCGTTGTATAATCTCGCGGCCGACGGCGAGTTGCCCCCGTCCGTGGTTATTGTCGGATTCGCGCGTCGACCTAAAACTGACGACGAATTCCGCCAGGATCTTGAGACATCCACGCGCAAGTTTTCGCGTCAAACCGTACGCGACGAGATTTGGAAGACGTTTTCCCAATCGATTTTTTACCATCAAGGCAATTTCGACGAGGAAGCTGGTTACAAGGCACTGGCCAAACGCCTTGATGAAATCGACAAGACTCACGGCACCCGCGGTAACCGCCTTTTCTATCTTGCGGCCGGCCCCGACCAGTTCGAACCGATTCTCAAGAACCTCAAAGCCGCTGACCTGAATGACGCGCAAAGAGGAAGCTGGGCCCGCGTCATTATCGAAAAACCGTTTGGGACTGATCTTTCCTCGGCGCGCGAGCTTAACCGGGTCGTTCGCAACTCCTTCAAGGAAGAGCAGACCTACCGCATCGATCACTTTCTCGGCAAAGAAACGGCGCAGAACATCCTGGTGCTTCGCTTTGCGAACGCGATTTTCGCGCCGCTCTGGAACACACATTACATCGATCATGTGCAAATCACAGCGGCAGAAACGCTGGGCGTCGGGACGCGCGCGGGGTTTTACGAGACCGCGGGAGCGCTGCGCGACATGGTGCAGAACCATTTGCTTCAGCTCCTTTGTCTTATCGCCATGGAACCCCCTACGGATCTGAGCGCCGACAGTATTCGCGACGAAAAAGTCAAAGTGGTGCGATCTTTGCGGCGCTGGCCGTACGATGAAATCATTCACAGTGTAGTGCGGGCTCAATACACAAAGGGAGCGATCAATGGCGATCCGGTCGTCGGCTATCGCCAGGAACAAAACGTCAACGCGAAGTCACAAACGGAGACCTTTGTTGCGTTGCGTTTGTTTATTGACGATTGGCGGTGGGCCGATGTGCCGATTTACATGAGGGTGGGAAAACGACTCCCGAAATCCGCGACGGAGATATCCATTCACTTTAAAAAAGCGCCAGCCGTCCTCTTTAACAAGGATCTCCGGGACCTCAACGTTCTGGTGATTCGCATTCAGCCTGACGAAGGAATCTCACTTCGAATTCATGCCAAGGTGCCGGGCACAAGCTTTCGTATTGAGCCCGTCAAAATGGATTTCCATTACGGAACGTCCTTCGGCAAGCCCAGCCCGGAAGCGTATGAACGGTTACTGCTCGATGCGATGAGCGGTGATGCCACTCTCTTTGCCCGCGCCGATGAGGTCGAACAAGCCTGGGCTTTTGTCGACCCAATTGAGGAAGCGTGGCACGCCACGAAAGACGCGCCGGAACTATGTTTTTATCCTGCGGGGTCGTGGGGACCGGAGGCAGCCGAGGATTTGCTCGCCCGCGACGGGCGCGCGTGGAGAAGATTGTAATGAAACCTGTGAACGCAAAGTCGGCTACGGTATTTGCGCTCTTCTTGACAGGACTGATCGGTGCTCAAGGCGCGTCGCCTTTTAAGACGCTCTCTGGCAATAGGCTTTTACATACCCCGTCGAATATCGTCTTCCCGGGTAAAGTCGGCTTATTCGAACGTGCCGATTCGTACAACCAGATCTACGGTTCGCAGGGACGTGATGTTAGTGTTCGGTACCTTCTGGACAGCCTGATCATCTGTGAAGCCTATGTTTATCCGGTAGGCACGTATGGAGGCGATTTGACAAGCGAGTTCAAGATCCAACAGGACGCGATTCAGCAAATGAATAAGAAAGCACGGCGGATGTCTCAAAAAAAGGTTCATGTAATTCAAAACGGCCGGTCCGTTTCCGGCCTTTACGCTACGTACCAGCTGACGCGTCACCTCTTTACCGGCAGAGACGAGCGATGTGGATCGCAACTCTTCGTGTTCCGTGATGGTCCCTGGTTTGTTGCATATCGATTTTCGTACCCTGTAGAACGGTCAGACATCGCGAACAAGCATGTTGGCGACTTTCTTCACCAATGGCAGTGGCGAGTGTGATGAGCTCACTAGGTACGCACCTGCTCCCGACAACGCGGTCCTGCTGCGTCTGCTATCCAATTCCTTAGAATGCCTACCGCGACTGAAACCTATACCCTTGGCGTTCCGGTCGAACTCGGCAGGATCGACCAGGAATTGAAAAAACTGTGGCACGACGGCGAGGCGGTGATGACGCGCGCTTCGCTCATGAACCTTGCTGTTTACAGCGAAAAACCAGGCTCGTTACAGAGCAACACGCAACTGATGGCAAGAATTACCCAAAATCACGCCTGCCGCGGCATTGTCATCGAAGCCGACTGCAAGGCAGACCAGGACGGCGTGAGCGCCTGGATCAGCGCCCATTGCCACGTGACTGGAGCAGAAAGCAAACAGGTCTGCTCAGAGCAAATTTCCTTTCTGCTCAAAGGCGGGTGCACAACACAGTTGCCGAGCATCGTGCTGTCACATCTCGATTCGGATCTCCCGTTGTATCTGTGGTGGCAGGAGGAATTCCGTGAGCCGATAGATCCGCAGCTTTGGGCATGGGTTGATCGCGTCATTTACGACAGTCAAAGCTGGAAGGACTTTCGCACCCAAATGCGCCTGGTGCAGTCGGCGCAACAGGAAGCAAAGCAACGCATCGTTTTGTGCGATCTAAACTGGACGCGACTGGACAGTATGCGTTTCGCTCTCGCGCAATTCTTCGATCATCCGGCCTCGCACCATCGCCTCGCTAACATCAGTAAGCTACGCATCGATTTCGCGCCTGGCTTCAGATCGACCGCTCTTCTGTTTGCGGGTTGGCTTGCGGCCCAACTGGGCTGGCGCACTGAGCAGGCACGCTCACTGAATGAGTTGCGTTTCGTGAGCACGTCAGGTCATCACATCGCTGTCGAGTTGCGCGAGCGCGATGGCCAACCGGTTCACGAAATTGCGTTGACCAGTGGAGAGATAGAATTCTGCGTTGCCTACGCGAAATGTGGGGATCTACTGGAAGTATCACGGGGTAAAGCTGACGAAAAGCGTACGTCACAGCTGATGCCCGCCGGAAAAAGCGATCTTGTGAGTTTGATGGGAGAAGAGTTGATGCGCGGCGGGCCGCATCGCGTTTACCTGCACGCCTTCGCTTGCGTACGGGATTTGTTATAGCAGCCGTCTTGTTAGCCCACGGCCCCGACGCGCAGTTTTCCAGGCGCGCAGTGTTCTATTGCAATAACGCGTAGAGTTCGCGCACATTTTTCTCAATTGAGAAATGGCTTTGCGCACGTTCATACCCACACTGGCCAAGTCTCTTTGCGAATGAATGGTCCCGGATCAGCTTTTCGATTGCATTAGCCATCGCTACGGCATCGCCCGGTCGAACGAGAAATCCAGTTTCGCTTTCAATAACCATTTCCGGAATTCCGCCGAGGTCCGTTGATACCACAGGCAGTCCCGATGCCATCGCCTCCATGATAACCGTGGGTAGATTGTCCATGCCGCCGTCTGGATCTATCACGCTCGA
>JBLMXD010000012.1:0-5780 GCA_050257575.1 Alphaproteobacteria bacterium
ATAGAGTCTGGCAATAACCGCCGACGGGAATATATCGCAGTTTCCCAAGCGATTGGTCTCACTTTGGGTAGAAGTTTAAGTTTTGCTAGTGCCTTATCACTTGTCGCTGGTTTTCGATTCGCGGCTGTCGCTTACAAATAGAGAGCGACGCGAGCAAGAACTGTAGAGCCAAGCGCAACTCAACGGGCAAATCGCCGCTGAAGGGATTCGGTACGATATGCAAAGATCCGTTCGACGTCGGGGCGCACCAAGAGCCTGTGCACGAGCCAATCAAACGGAACAGCGTACCGGACATGGTCGCGTACGAGCGTGCCTCCATCTCGCGCTTCGAAATCATGCTCGTGGATCCAGAGCCGGTAGGGACCACGGATTTGTTCATCCACAAACCGACTGGGCGGTTTCCACGTGGTGATCTTGCTCCGCCATCGGACAGGAAAACCTCGAATGCGTAGCCTGTAATCGAGCAGCGTCCCTGCCCGCATCTCAATCGGCCCGGGCGTCACCATCCGAAAACGCAGCCATGGCGGAGTGATTGAGTCGAGATTGGCTGGATTCGAAAAGAACGCAAAAACTTCCTCGACAGGATGAGGCAGCCAAATTTCGCTATTAAATTCGTGGGTAGCCATCGCCAGTCTTAAGGCTTTCGTATTCCCTTACTCGTCTAATATGATTGAGGCATGTTGCGAATCATCAGTTTGTTTCTCGCGTTAGCTGCGACTGCCTATGCGCAAAATGCAAGTAAGGACCAAATGCAGGTCTGGCAGTTGGAGAAAGCCTATTGGGAATATGTGAAGGCCAACGACCTTGAGAAGTATCGCGCACTTTGGAACGATAACTTTCTCGGTTGGCCGTTCGTCAGTTCGACGCCAGTGCACAAGGATCACATCACCGATTGGATCACCGCGAACACCTCCAAAGGAATCAACCTGCAGTCGTACTCGATAGAACCACTCGCTATTCAGGTGACCGGCGACGTCGCGATCGATCACTATCGAATTAAAGCGACATGGACTGATGCCAAAGGTGCCCACGCCCACACCGACGCGGACCGGATTACTCACACATGGATCCGCACGAACGGCACATGGAAAATTCTTGGCGGTATGTCCGCGCCCGTGAACGCCGACGGCAAGTAATCACCTCACTCGTCAGCAATCAGTCGTCATTCCGTACGATGGCCTCAGTTGTTTTCCTTCGCGCGGTGAACGTCGGAACCGCCAACCGCTGTCAGCCGGCGGTGCTCGCGAAGCAGTTGTCGAAATTCGGAGTGATCAACATCGGCGCTGTCGGCACTTTTGTGGCGCGCGAAAATGTGAGTGAATCGATTCTGCATCGTGCCTTCGCAGAGAAGTTGCCCTTCAAATGCGAGATCATGATTTGCCCCGCGCGCGACATTATCAGACTCGTGTCGAAAGACCCCTTCGCGGAATGCGCCTCTGAGCCAGAAGTTACACGCTTCGTGAACGTACTGGCCAAACCACGCCGTCACTTTTGCGCCGGTTCACGTCGAACATCAACCATCAAACCTCAAACATCCGAATTGGCTAAACTTCCGCTCTGTCTCCCTTCCAACGACGATTGGCTGCTGAAAGTCATTGCCGTTGAAAACAGATTCGTGCTTGGACTGTACCGGCGCCGCATGAAGGCAATAAGTTATCTTGGGAAAATCGAGAAGCTCTTTGGTGTTCCGGCAACGAACCGCAATTGGAATACAATTCAGAAAATCATGCAGGTTCTTTTGCAAGACTAATTACAAACGGCGCGGCGCACAAAGTTGTATGCGAAACGCCGATTGAAGTGCGACTCACAGGGTTATCTGGAAGGCGCAGTAGAAACGGGCGAGCGAACTGCGGCTGAAATCATCTCAGCCCTGCGCCGAGTCACACAGAATGTGACGCGCTGGCTACAGCATTTGGCGCGTAGGTCGAAACAAAATCTCGTTCACGTCCACGTTATCCGGTTGACTCATCGCAAACGCGACGGCTTGAGCGAATGAATCGGCTGGAATCGCGATGTCTGAATAATACTGCCGGATCTTTTCAGCGATATCCGGCTCAGTGACGCTGCCCGGCAATTCTGTATCGACCGCCCCGGGCGAAATGATGGTTGTGCGAATATTGTTAGGTTTCACTTCCTGACGAAATCCTTCAGCAAACGCCCGCACAGCATGTTTGGTCGCTGCATACACTGCAAACTCCGGCCCGATTTTATGACCTGCAACCGATGAGACAAAGATCATGTGTCCGGATTTCTGCTGTATCATATATGGGAGCACCGCCGCGACGCCGTACAAGACACCTTTGATATTCACATCAATTGTCCGGTCCCAATCATCGATCGTCAGGCGCTCCAGCGGCGCTCGAGGCATGATCCCGGCGTTATTAATCATTACGTCCACACGGCCAAACTTCTCAACGGCTTGGTCGACCAATTTCTTCACCTGATCGCGATGGGTAACGTCTGTTGCCACTGCAAGTACATTGCCACCGTCACGATTCAGTTCATCGGCCAACGATTTGAGGCGCTCGCTACGCCGTGCCCCCAAGACAATCTTCGCGCCTTCCGCCGAGAGCAGTCGGGCTGCGGCCTCCCCCAGCCCACTGCTCGCGCCTGTAATAACTACGACCTTTCCTTTGATGTTGTTGTTTCCCCAGGAATTCACGTGTTCACCGTCCGGTTTTTTGTTCAATTTCTTCCGGGTATCGGTCTCCCTGTACGGTAATCTTTGACGCGGCAGCTTCAATGTCCCGAAGATCGTCAGGCGTTAGTTCGATTGACGAAGCTGCAATATTTTCTTCCAGGCGTTTCAGTTTCGTGGTACCGGGAATGGGAACAATCCAGGGCTTCTTAGCAAGCAACCAGGCAAGTGCTATCTGAGCAGGTGTCGCTCGCTTTATTTTTGCAATCGCGCCTAACAAATCTACCAACGCCTGATTCGTCTTGCGAGCTTCCGGCGTAAAACGCGGCAGCAGGTTGCGAAAATCCGATGCATCGAAGGTCGTATTTTCGTCCATCTTTCCCGTCAGGAACCCCCTGCCCAGGGGGCTATAGGGAACGAAACCGATTCCAAGTTCCTCGAGCGTCGACAACACCTGCTCTTCAGGGCGCCTCCACCACAGCGAATACTCATTCTGAACTGCCGTCACTGGCTGCACGGCGTGCGCCCGGCGAATCGTTTGCACTCCTGGCTCGGAAAGTCCGAAGTATTTCACTTTACCTTGCTGAATTAGTTCCTTCACCGTCCCCGCGACATCTTCAATCGGCACATCGGGATCAACACGGTGTTGGTAAAACAGATCGATCACATCAGTTTTGAGTCGCTTCAGTGAAGCTTCAGCAACTTCTTTAATGTGTTCTGGCCGGCTATCTAACTCACTCCACTTTGATTTGTCGGTAGAAGCAGGCTTAAACCCAAATTTCGTGGCGATCGCGACTTGATCGCGAAACGGCGCGAGGCCTTCGCCTACGAGTTCTTCGTTCAAGAACGGTCCATAAACTTCGGCGGTGTCGAAAAATGTAATGCCACGTTCCACTGCTGTGCGAAGCAACTCGAGCATTTCCTTTTTATCTTTCGGCGGCCCGTAGCCAAAGCTCATTCCCATGCAGCCCAGCCCGATCGCCGACACTTCCAATCCACTTTTCCCAAGTTTGCGCTCGTGCATTGTTTTCTCCTTCAATTGATCACTCCGATTTCAGCGACTCCATATCAATGTATCACTGGCAGCAGAGTAAGCTTTCGCTTTATACTTGGTTGAACGCATCATTGACGATTGCCTCCTTTATTGTGCATCGCAACGCAATGTCGCGTTGCGCCTAATTATGCGACCTTTGAACCGGAAGACTGAAAAACAAGAGAATGGTTCAGCCTGCGACGGTCCGGTCGCGCCTGCCTGGCATACCGTTTTTCTCCTTTTTATTCTTTTTGTTTTCTCGTTTGCCAGTGCTCACGCTGGAAGTCTCACTCCATTTGGAGCGAAGATTGGCCGCGCCTTCGGTTATGTGTTTGTCATCATCTTCGAATGGGCGGTAGTGGCTTTCATTTGGCTCGGCATCAGACTGCGTGACGTCAAAATAGCCGATCTTGTCGGCGGACGATGGGCGCGCCCCATTGATGTTCTTCGTGACATCGCCATTGCAGTCGCATTTCTCATCGTCGTGATGGGCGGCGTGCTTGGCGTTCTGGATCATTTCCTCAAAGCGGCTCCGAACCAGGCCATTCGCAATCTTCTTCCCCAGGGTCCAATTGAAGTCCTCCTTTATTTGGCGACGTCGCTGACCGCCGGTTTCTGCGAAGAACTAATTTACCGTGGGTACCTGCAACGTCAGTTCATCGCGCTCACGGATTCGGTAACCGGCGGAATCGTCCTGCAAGCAATTGCCTTTGCACTTGGCCATGGCTACCAAGGTTGGAAATACGTGCTGCTAATCGCGGTATTGGCAGCAATGCTTGGATTGCTCGCCCATTGGAGGCGCAGCCTGCGCCCAGGAATGATCGCGCACGCACTACAAGATTCCGTCAGCGGCATCGTAGCCTCTCACGTCTTACACTGACGCCGCGCCTAACCAGGAAAATATCTCAAATTGGCGTTGCTGTTTTCTTGCTTTCCTGAGAGACCTCCCAATCACATCTCTCGCGAATCGTAAGCCCAGTGAAGCAACGCCTGGCGTTGCCGCCGTCGGCAAGTCAGATCGCGGCTTTTACAGTGTTTCCTCAACTGCGCCACGTGGCGGCGAACTGCGCGCCAGCGTCCGATCTGGCGCAAATCATCTTCGTGGCGGCGACCGGAATAATATCGGCAATACCATTGGAACCAGCCACGCGGGTCGTCGGGGTGGATCCAGCCTTTGCGCTGCCATTCGGAAAGCGGCTGCGATGCATTTACGCCAAAATAATTCAGCGACGCGCGCGCCCGATCCGGCGAAAGCTTTGCCCGCCTGAACCAGGTTGCCGGGAATTCCTTCCTGCAATCGGTCATATATTTCCCGCCGAATACACCCAACTGGAGCATTTGCTTCGGTGTCAACTCGGGAGTGAACCCAACGCGGAATGCGCGGCCCATCGGCTTGGTGCGAAAGTAAACGTAGCCCTTCTGCATTTTGTCGTTCACCTTCACGCGAACTGGCTTCATTCTTAATGCGTCTCAGGAAATCAGGAATTCCAGAACAGATTAATCAACATTCCCGCGTTCGTCCTTTGCCGTGAGATAATGCTCATCGCTGACTTTTTCCATCCACTCCACTACCTTGCTCCAAGCGCTTCCTGGATGGCAATGTGCGTCATCGCAGTCGTCGATGTGGCGCCATGCCAATGCTTCTCGTTCGGCGCAAACCAGACAATATCTCCCGGCCGGATTTCTTCGACCGGTCCGCCCTCGCGCTGCGCCCAACCGAGACCCGTTGTGACGATCAATGTCTGACCAAGGGGGTGGGTATGCCATGCAGTGCGCGCTCCTGGCTCGAAGGTCACACTTGCGCCGCGCACACGTGCCGGCCCCGGCGCCTCGAACAACGTTGAAATACGAACCCTTCCGGTAAACCAGTCCTCCGGTCCGTCTTGTGACTGCAGCGTATCAACTCTATTAATTTCCATTCCCAAATTTGCTCGCTTGCTCGTCTTGCGTCACGCGGACTTAGCGTTTCAACTTCTTACACCTCTCACAAATCTGCCTCACGAACTCATTCGCCGCGCGACTCAGTGGACGCTGCCTGGGCCAGACCGCCACAATCTTCCGCTCGGGCCTTGGCCCGAGGAGCGAACGAAACTCTGGTAAGTCTTTGCG
>JBLMXD010000013.1:0-17554 GCA_050257575.1 Alphaproteobacteria bacterium
GCGCATCCGGCACCAATGCGATCGGGCATGCCTTTGAATGCGTGCGTTCGGGATCCTACCAGCGCGTTTTGGCCGGAGGTTATGACGCGCTTGCGGAAATGGTTTTTGTCGGCTTCGATTCACTTCAAGCCTCAACGCCAGAGAAATGCCGGCCGTTTGACCGGCGCCGGTCTGGAATGGTGCTCGGCGAAGGCGCGGCGCTTCTGGCGTTGGAGAATCTCGATCTGGCACGTGAACGAGGCACGCCTGTTCTCGCTGAGATTATCGGCTACGGCATCTCCACTGATAACTTCCACATAACACAACCGGAGCCTTCCGGTATTGGCGCTCAACAAGCGATGGAGATGGCTCTCCGGACAGCGCATGCATCACCGACCGATGTCAATTACATCAACGCTCACGGAACAGCCACCGTGTTCAATGACGCGGCCGAGGGCAAGGCAATCGCCGCGTTATTCAATGGCGTGCCTGTCAGCTCAACAAAAAGCATGATGGGGCATTCGCTCGGGGCTGCCGGTGCCATCGAGGCAGTCGTTTGTTTGCTGGCTCTTCAATACCGGTTTCTTCCGCCGAACATTAATTTCATCACTCCAGATGACGAACTCGGTCTCAACATCGTGGCGAACGAAGCGCGACCATCCGTGGTAAACATGGCGCTCTCGAACTCATTCGGATTCGGCGGGACGAACGCTTCGATACTAATGCGTAGATTCGAAGCATGAGTCTGGCGATTGCCGGGATCGGGTGGGTAACGCCTCTTGGAGCCGGTATTGGTTCCGTTTGGGAGCGCTTGCTGAACGGAGAGGAAGCCTCTGCCGCGACGATTTCCGAAGATTTCACAGATCGTGTGTACAACGTCTTCCGTGTACCGGATTCGGCGATGAAGGGCGTCGTGCATTCCCGCCTGCGCCGCGCCAGTGCCATTTCGCGTTTTGGGGCGGCAGCTGGGTTGCACGCCTTGGAATTTGCCGGGTTAAAGCTCGATGCGCAGGCTGCCCAACGAATTGCGCTGATCTTCGCCATCTCGAACGGAGGCGTCGTTTACACGAAAAGGTTTTACCGCGAAATCGTCAGCGCGGGTGCGCATGCGGCGAGCCCGCTCTTGTTTCCGGAAACTGTGTTCAACGCGCCGGCTAGCCATGTTGCTGCCATTCTCGGCGTGACCGGCGCCACCTACACGCTCATTGGAGATGGGGCCGTCGGTATTGCAGCGATAAACATGGCCAACGAGCTGATGAAGAATGAAGCTCTCGACTATTGCCTCGTAGTGGGAACCGAAGAAATCGATTGGCTATTGTGCGATGCCTACAGGCGGTGGCGTTTGCTTCGTGCGCAGCCTCCAATCGAGCCATATTGTAAGCAAAACCGGGGAATGATCTTGAGTGAGGGCGCAGGTGCAGTTCTCCTCGGTCGAGACGGCCTGGTGAGTGTCGAACGCCTGCACCCGGGTGGCTATTTTTCCGAGCGGTCCGAAACGGAAAAAATCTTAAAAGTCATCCTGCGCGATCTCTGCCAAACGGAGATCGATTTCGTGGTTTCGAGCGGGAACGGAACGTTTATCGATAGAGCAGAATCTCGAGCGCTCCAGGAGATTGTTCCCAATGCCTTCGTTTACACGCCGAAACCGGCTTTGGGTGAGAGCGTTGGCGCAGCAGGCCTGTGGCAGGTCATTGCAGCGACACAAGCTCTACGATCGGCGGAGATTCCGCCTGTCCTTCATATCGACTCAAGCGCTCGGTTACGGCTTGCACGCTCGCGAACACCGATTCCGAACGCGCAACGCGCGATTGTCTTGGGCTGCGGACTTAACCAGCTGGCGGCAGGTTTGCGACTGGCAATCCGGTGACACGACGGGATAAGTTTCACGGGTCTCGCTATTTCATCAATCCGGCTGGAACGGTGGACGTTATAGCGCAAGATCGTCGGTCGGACAGTTCTAAACTTTTTTGCCCGAATCCGCTTGCGCGCGGTAATAATTGTTTTTAATTAAGCGTCCATTTTCCCCGCGCTAGTCGATTAGATGTGGCGCTTAAGACAAGCACTATGGCCAAATCAAAGAAAAAGAATCGTTCTGCGGCGAAATCGGCTGTACGTAAGCCGCGGCCAGCCAGCAAGCTTCGCGTCAAGAAGGCGAGCAAGAAAGATACTGCTCGTGTAAAGAAGGCCCCTGCTCGCCGATCTGCGAAAACAAACTTGAAAGGCCCAGAGTCGTCTGCAGCGGTGCTGCTCGGGCTAAATCATCGCGAAAAAAAGCTCGATCCCTTCATCCGGAAACAAAAGCAAAAACTACTTCAGCTTCGCGACGCAGTCGTCGATTCGATGGCTGGAGTGGCTCAGGGTACACTTCGTTCGCGGGCAGAAGGCAGCGAAGCCTCGGCTTTCGGAATGCACCAGGCCGACGCCGGATCGGACGCATACGACCGGGATTTCGCACTCAGTTTGCTTTCGCAGGAACAAGATGCGCTTTACGAAATCGATGAGGCGCTCAAGCGCATTGAGATCGGGACGTACGGGAAGTGTGAAATGTCCGGTAAACCAATTCCGCGTGCACGTCTGGAAGCAATTCCATTCGCCCGCTTTACGGTGGAGTGTCAGTCGCAGCTGGAAAAGCAGAGCAGGGCCTCGCGGGTTCGTCCTTCAGTAACTTCCCTGTTCGGCTTGACCGATGAGGATGGAGCTGAGTCCGAAGAGGAAGAAACCGCTCCGCCGGAAACGAAGGAGTAACTGGATTATGCCGCAAGAGATCGTCATGTTGGAATGCACAGAAGCTAAGGCGCTTGGTAAACCGCCTTCTCGCTACATGACCAGTCGCAACAAGAAAAGCCCACGCACTCCGAACCGCCTGGAGAAGAAAAAATACAATCCCTTCCTGCGGCGTCACACTTTGCACCGCGAAACCAGGTAATTAGCAATGCAACCGAAAACTCCAAAACGCCGTTCCGCATTCCGTCGCGCCAATCGGCCAATGCCCAGGCGGCGGATCGACATCGCGATGGAAGCGATCGATTACAAGAATCCTGATCTGCTCAAAAAATTCGTTACTGAGAGCGGCAAGATTCTTCCCCGCCGTATTACCGGGATGCCGGCATATATGCATCGGAAAATCACGCGGGAGATCAAGCGGAGCCGTTCTGTGCTCTTAATGAAATAGCACGCTGTTCAGACGAGATGCACTCGTCGGACCGGCGTTCTTAAGCCTTAGGCGTTCGCTCGCCTTCCTCAATCAGGTTCCAGAATTCGCGCGTTTCACCCAGTTGCGCGTCCTCGGAAACAGGCAGCTTGCTCCGGAAAAGAAAATCGCGAAGCGTGTTTTTGTGCAAAACGCGGTGGACCTTGATGCCTTCGTTGGTTTTGGCGAAGTAAATCCGGTAATTTTTAGCGCGATATCGGTAGAGTTTTTTTCCTTCGCGTTCGATCACGCCGAAGGCCTCGGACTCAAGCTGGTCCAAGTCTTCGGGTAGGATTTGGAATTCAGCCAGCAACTCAAGCTGCAATCGTTTCGGCAACGCCGAAATTTCTGCTGCGCTCAGCTCGTTAAAAATGATTTGGAACATCGTTCAAGGCTTCAAGTCATTTGGTCGCTTCGCCCGTTTCCGTCCGTCCGGAGCGGCATAAAAGACCATAACTGCTAAACGTAGACCCGCTGCACCCTCGCACCAATACGCGTGATAATTTCCCAGGTAATCGTCCCGGCCCTTTCACCCAGTTCCGCGCAAGAAATTTCTTCGCTTCCACTCCGCCCCATGAGAACAACATCGTCGCCGACCTGCACATCATCGAGTTGACTTACGTCGATCACTATCAGGTCCATCGTCACACGGCCGAGAATGGGACAACGCTTCCCCCGCACCAGAACGGCAGCGCCACGATTAGAAAGGTGCCAGGGATAACCATCCGCATAGCCGGCTGATAATGTGGCGACCCGCATGTCGCGCGGCGCAATAAACGTGCGGCCGTAACTGATTGAACTGCCCTTCGGCACATTCCGGACCAGACAAATTCGTGTTTTCCACGTCATCACCGGCCTAAGCAATTCTCGAAATTCCGGGAGCGGCGAAATCCCGTAAAGCATGATCCCGGCCCTCACGATCTCGAAAGTCGGCGGGTTGAACGCCAGGGTCCCTGCGCTTTGCAGCACATGCGCCTTATAAGTTCCCGGAACTTCCGCACGGATTTGGCCGACGATTTTCCGGAAACGGACGAGCTGATCGCGCGTGTATTCTGCGTCTTCGTTGGATACCGGCATATGCGTCGATATGCTGTGGATTTGAAGATTCGGTAATGCTGCTGCGTGCTTGAAAACTTCGAGCGCCTCACTTTCCACGACGCCCATTCGACCCATACCGGTGTCGATCTTGAAGTTGACTGACACCGCTTTATACCGATCGAAGGCGTGGGCTTCCTCGAGGCTGGATATTGTCGGGATAAAACCGTGCTCGGCGATTATCGGGCGTTCCTCGGGAGTTGCCGGGCCGAGAATAACAATCGGATGAGGTAGCGAGTCGCGAACGGTTAGAGCTTCTTGAAGATTGGCAACACCGAATAATTGCGCGTCATCGCTCAGTGCTTGCGCTACACCGATCAATCCATGTCCGTAGGCATTCGCTTTCACCACAGCCAGCATCTCGGCGGACCCGATTCGATTCCGTACCATCTTTGCGTTCTGCCGCAGCGCGGCCCGATCGATTTCAGCCCAGCAGCGGTATGTTTGGTTCATTTTGGGAGCGTGATGTGTGGTTCGCGCAGGTAAAGTGGTTCTAGTGGTGGCAGAAAAAAGCTGTTTCTTGGCCTCTCTGCAAGTCTGGCAAGCACAAGAGCCGAAGGGAAACGAATGGCGAGTTGATCAAATTCCGGCAGTAGTTCTGAAGAAAAGACCGGCGTCGTCGGTTCGATCGGCTCGAGCTTCGTTTCCAACTCGTGCCGGGAAAGCAACGTCGGGCCTTCGATCAATTCATTCCTGAAGATGCGTGCGAAGAAAAAAGATCTCCTGCGGGCATCGCCAACGACGCAATATTCCTCCACACCCGATTCCATGGCGCAAATCGACGGCCATCCGATCAATTGCGCGTCGCTGGAAAGTTGTATTCCGATCGCAACCGAGATCGCAATACGCGTTCCGGCGTATGATCCAGGACCAAGACCGACGATGATCCTCTCTGGCGCTCCAAATTGTCGTTTCACCGCCTGAAGATTTTCAAAAAACGGGCTGGAATCTTTTCTCTCGTTAGGCCATTCGCGCTCGAACTCGACCTCCGCGTCCAGCCATGCAAGGCTGCCGCGCGCCGTAGAAAGCTCAAGAGCAAGGATTTTCATCGGTATCGCTAATGGTTATGATTCGCTGATCCCCCGATTTCATTTCAAAGGAAATCCAGCGTGCATTCCAGGGAACTAACTCCGGGAATCGGTCAGCCCACTCGATTACCGAAAGGCCGTCATCAATAAAATAATCCTCGAGACCGAGCCGCCCCGCAGATCGCAAATTTTCCAGGCGAAAAAAATCGAAATGATACACGGGTAATCGCCCTCCTGGATACTCATGCACGATGGTAAACGTTGGACTGCTGACTGGCGTGCTGATTCCGAGTCCGGCGACAAGACCCTTCGTGAACAATGTTTTGCCACTGCCGAGCTCGCCTTTGAGCGCCAGCACCGAACCGGGATGGACTTCTTTCGCAAGTCGCCGCCCCATTGCTTCCGTTTCAGCAGGACTGTTGGAAATGAATGTAGCCACGGGGCAATGGTGTATTACGCGTTGAGGACTTTGGGATTAACGTACCAATTCGAGTCAGCAATAACTTCGGATATTTTCGCCGCCACTCTCGCTCCAGGCGATTGCTGTCGCGGGGCGAAATGGCAAAGAGCAATTCGTAGTCCTCGCCGTCGCAAATTGCTTCAGTGATCGCGGCGCCGCGCGCGAGTGGCAGATTTTCCAAATCGACGGCGAAGCCGACTTTGCTGGTAGCGGCGAGTCGGGGAAGATCGGCTCCGAGTCCGTCGCTCAAATCCATCATTGCATGAATGGGAAAATTTTTTGTAAGCCAGCGTGACTCCGCGATGCGCGGAACGAATTTCAAATGCTTTCGCTTCAGCGAGCCGCCGAGCCGGCCCGTAACGAAAAGAACGTCTCCGGGTTTTCCGCCACGACGCGAGACCACCCGGCCCTTTTCCACAAGCCCGATCACACTCACCGAAATCGCGATCGGCCCCGGCGTGCTGCTTGTTTCGCCGCCAACTATCCGAACTTTGAAACGATTCGCAGCCCGGCGCAGGCCGCGATAAAGCTCTCTTACCCAAACAGTGTCCGTTTTCTGTGGAACGATGAGTGTAATTAGGGCGAATCGAGGCAACGCTGATGTCGCAGCGAAATCGCTTAACGGGCGCATCATTGCTTTCCATCCGACGTCCAGTGCATTGGTTTTTCGCATGAAATGGACGCCTTCCACCACGCAGTCCGTTTTGAGCACGAGATGTTGATTGACGCCTGGAATCTCGACGACCGCACAATCGTCAGCTGCATGCGCGTGCAATTTCCGGCCATGCGGCGAATCAAGGAGAATTTGATGAAGGAGCCGGTTTTCGCCAAGAGCTCCGACATTCATTGAGGAAAAAGCTCGGGAAACGCGAGGGCAGTGAGGGTGAGCGAATTGAAAAGCGAATGCATCGTCATCGAAACGAGGATGGAACCGCTCCACTCGTAGGCGATCGCGAGACAGCTCCCCAGAACGAACAACGGCACGAACGAGGGAAAGTGTGCGTGGGCTGCGGAGAACAAAAGCGCACTCAGTACTACTCCAAGAAGACAGCCAAAGTACCGTTTGATTACACCGTAGATAAAAAAGCGGAAAAGAAATTCTTCAAACACCGGTGCGATCGCCACAGCGAAGACAATAATCACAATCCGCTGGTCGATCGTGCGCGATCCACTGAAGAACTCGACAATGCTCTGCCTGCTCGAGCCGCCACCGAACGCCTGTCGATTAATTGCCTCAGATAGACCGATCAGCGGATAAGCAAAAAACAGCAGGATCGCCCCGGTCGCCAGGGTGCGAAAAAAACTGATTTTAAAAAATCCCGCCAATGTTCCCACATCAAAGCCGCGGACATGGAGAAGGGTTACGATGACGAGCAGCACAAACGCCATGAAAAGGAAGTTTGCCAGAAGGTTGTGCACGCTAAACTGAATTGACGGCTGCGAAACTGTTGAACTGATGGTCAGCAAAAGAAACAGAGTCAGCAGCCCGGCGAGAATCGCTTCCGGCAATCCAAAGCCTCGGGCTGGTGCGTCAGTTTCCACGGTCTGGGCACGTGTGCTGATCTGATAAATCACCGACAGGTAGACGCAAGTACTGGCAATCAGGTAAAGCGCCCAAAGCAACCCCAACAAGAGACTCGGGGCGGCTCCGAATGCCACGAAGAGATTCCCGGATAGCATCGAGAGTGTGCCGTTGTTTGCGCGAAGTGAACGCCTAGGGAGCGTAGTAACTCGGCAGGAAATACGCGCGTCCCGATTCCAGTTGCGGCACCAGTTGCTTTGGGAGTTGCAGTTCGATCTTCGACTCCGATTCTCCAAACACCCGGAACAAGCGGGAGAGGCTAAAGGGCGGACCGTACTTTACTACTTTGGCATCCGGAGCGTCTCCCAGTTGTCTGGCTTTCGCAAAAGCGTCGTCCAATTCACCAAGACCGTCGATCAGCTTGTTTTGCAACGCTTCCTTGCCCGAGAGAATTCGGCCGTCGGCAATGGTGTTGCGCAGGAGATCAGCCGGCAGATTTCGCTCCTTCGCCACAATGCCGAGAAATTTGTCGTAGGTACTCATGATAAAATTCTGCACGAGTTCCCGTTCCTCCGGGGTGATCGGTCGTGCTCCGTTGAGCATGTCCTTAAATTTGCCGCTTTTAAAAACCACGGACGCGAGTCCGATCTTATTAAACAGCTGCTCATAATTCAGCGTTTGAATGATCACGCCGATGCTCCCGGTGATCGTCGTTTCATTTGCCATTAGAAATTTGCCGCCGCACGAAACGTAGTATCCACCCGAAGCTGCCAGGGAATCCATGTAGATGACTACCGGTTTCTTTGCGCGCGTTTTGACGACCGCACTGTAGATCTCATCAGACGCGGTGACCTCTCCGCCGGGAGAGTCGATCTCGAGGACGATGGCCTTTACGCGGCGGTCTTCCCGCGCCTGTTGAAGTGCCGCCCGCATGTCGTCGACCATCGAGTCGCTGACGTTTCCCGGAATGGAAGAACTGATCAGGCCACGCATCGTGATGAGTGCAATCTTGTCCGTTGTCGCGCCCGCGCCTCTTTGAAGCAGGACCTCACGGAAACGCGGGATGGGCTCTGCCTCCCGAACGCCGAGGTGCTGAAAGGCGGTAATCGTCAAGACAAGGTTCACGAACAGACTGGCGCACAACGCGATGAACAAAAAGATGCTGAGACAACCCAGTCTGCGATCCGCTGCCATACCAGAACGAAACTGCCGGAGAACTGCGATGGGCACAAGCGCTTTTCACGGCAATACTCTGCCTTGTGAAGCAGCCACGGGTGTTGCGCCCGATCGGCGGTTGCTACTCAAGTGTGCGACTGCTATTCGACGAATTCCGGTTGGATCGCAGCGTCGATGTATCCCTTGTTATGTGCCTCGGTTAAAAAATTCCGAATAGCGGAGCGCCCGATTTCACCATAATCAAGAGTAAATTCATTTACGTACATCCCGATGAATTTACTGGCGAGCTGTGCGTTCATGTCGCGGGCGTATGCGAGGGAGTGGGCCACGGCCTCCTCGCGGTGGGTGAGACCGTAGTTGATGCTTTCGCGAACGATCTCGCTGAGATCGCGGCGAATCGGCGGGGGAATATCCTTGCGCACTACGTTCCCACCGAGCGGGAGTGGTAAGCCGGTTTGGCGTTTCCACCATTCGCCCAGATCGATGACTTTTTCGAATCCGGATCGCCCGTAGGTCAGTTGCCCCTCGTGAATGATGAGACCAGCGTCGGCGCTCCCCTTATCTACCGCATCGAAGATTCGATCGAACGGAATAACGGTGAATTCAAATTTGCCGAGGAAAAGCTGCAGTGCCAAGAACGCGCTTGTGAGTTTTCCTGGAACTGCGATTACGCGATCCCGCAGGGATTCGCGAGCAGTGCCGTCGCTGTTTGAAGCATTGTTTCCTTGAGTTGAATGATTCGATGTTCGGGGTTCGATGTTCCCACTGAGGCCGGTAACCTCTGTGCCACGCTTTTTGACCACCAGCGGTCCGTATCCATCGCCCATGCTCGCTCCGCAAGGCAGCAAGGCATATTTGTCCGAAACAAATGCGTATGCGTGAATTGAGACCGCGGAAATATGCAACTCTCCGCGGCGCGCCCGGTCATTCAGCGTCTGAATGTCTTCCAGTCTATGTTCGAAGCGGTAGCCGCGCAGATCGATCTTGTTCTTCGCGATTGCGTAGAACATGAACGCGTCATCCGGGTCGGGCGAGTGGCCGAGAGTAAAAACGTCAGGAGTGCCGGTTGTCATTGTTCTCCTTCGTTGATCATGACGGGGAAACGCCGTCAACAAAAGACTGCTATAAAAAGCACTCGAAGACTTATCACATCCGAAAGTGCTAGAGGCGCGGAGGGTTCATCTGAACCGTCCAGACTTGGTGTAACGCACGTCTTAGATAAAAAAACAGCCGCCGCGCGGATTCGCGCGGCGGCTGAATTTGTATCAGGAATCGCTGACTTCTCTAACAGCGCTCCATGATGACAGTCTTAGTGATTGTTTACTACTCGTGGCGCAGGGCGGACCATCTCCAGCTGAGCACTGACCTTCTGAATCTGCTCGGCTTGTTGGTTGAGCGCCGCGGTCAGCCGCTGAATCTGCTTTTCCTGCAACGCAATCTTTGCCGCTTGCTCTTTCATTAACTTGTTCGCGGACGAGATAGGCGAGGACGGACCACATTCACCGAGTTTGCCGTCTGCATCTACGCAGACCGGGCTCGACGCTGACGAACCCGCGATGCCCGCGACATAACAGGCGCCGACAAAGCCGGGATCTCCGATGCGAATAGTCCCACTTTCGGTAATGCCGGCCGGACCAGCGGCGCTTGGGCCAGCGGTAGCACCAATGTAAATGTTGTCGTCACCTGCGATAAGGCCTCCTCCTGCTCCGTCGCCGACAACGGTGTTAAACGAACCGCTTCCTTTATTTACCAGTGCCGAGTCGCCGATGGCAATGTTTGACGCGCCGCTCGCATTGGCCGACAGCGCGAAAGCCCCCATTGCTTGGTTGAATAAACCATCAACATTGGATCCAAGCGCGTTAAAACCGAAGGCGTTATTTGAATCGCCGTCGACATTCGAGAAGAGCGCTTCCGCGCCGACAGCTGTGTTAAGGTTTCCCAAGCCTAACCCCGACGAGTCATTGTTCTCCAGGGCAAGATCGCCAACCGCGGTGTTATCAGCGCCGCTAACATTGAAATAGAGCGCCGAATCACCGAAAGCGTTGTTGCTGAATCCATCGAAGTTGTTGAACAGCGCGAAGCCGCCGAACGCTCCGTTGAAATCACCGCTGTCATTAAACACCATGGCGTCTACTCCCATGGCGGTATTCTCGTTGCCGCTAGTATTGAGCAAAAGCGCTGCCGCGCCCACTGCGCTATTGGAATCGCCGTTGTTGATGACCAGTGTTCCCCCGCCCCAACCGGTATTGAAGCTGCCGGTAGTGTCGAAGGCAAGCGAGAACCAGCCACCCGCCGAGTTTCCAGCCCCGGTGGTGACGAAATTAAGGGCGTTGCAGCCTTCGGCTGTGTTGAAGTTGGGATAGCACCCATCCGGCGTTGGCACGACTGCACGCATTTGCGGCGCAAACGCTAAGCACACCAGCACGAGCGGAGCTAACATTTTGAATCGAATCAGTGAATACATGGGATATGTTTTTTCTTCTTTCCCGGTGCTGTTTCTTTGGTTGTGTGGTTCACTGGGCCCCGAACAGACAAAGAACCCTACCGGGTAAAAGCTTCCTGTCTGTTTTGGAACCTTCCACCGTGATACTGAATTTCGCCTTCAAGTGTCAATACTTTTTTTAAATTCTTTTATTGGAGCCGACAGTTGGGTTCCTTCGTTGGACAAATGCCCAGCGTGACGAAGTCGCTTTACGACAGACGGGGATTGGTGTTTGCGTAGACCAACCTGTTCCGTTAGCCTCAGGCGCATGGCACGCTCTGGTTTGGGTAAAGGTCTCGGCGCGCTGATCGGCACTCCTGCAGTCGCCGCACCCAGAGATGGAGCGGACGCCACCGAGCGAGTGCACCAGATAAACCTGGCGGGCATTGTTCCGAGTGCATTACAACCGCGGAAGGATTTTGCACGCGATGCATTACAAGAGCTGATCGAGTCGATCCGGCAGCACGGGATTATTCAACCGCTGATCGTCCGTCAAGTTGGTGTGCAATTCGAACTGATCGCCGGGGAGCGCCGGTGGCGCGCGGCCCAAGAAATCGGCCTGGCCACAGTTCCCGCCATAATCCGCACGGCTAACGACCTTGAGGTGCTTGAGCTTTCGTTGATTGAAAACCTGCAACGCGCCGACCTCAATCCGATCGAGGAGGCTCAGGGTTACGCGCGGTTAGCCAATGAGTTTGGAATGCGGCAGGAAGATATCGCGCTCAAGGTTGGGCGTAGCCGGGCTGCCGTCGCTAACGCGTTACGGCTTTTGGATCTGCATCCGCAGGTGCAGATCTGGTTGGCCCAGAATCTAATTTCGGTTGGCCACGCGAAAGTGCTGCTGGCCTTGAAAGCATCCGAAGAACAGTTGCTTACTGCCGAAACAGTTTTGCGGCGCAACGCCACGGTGCGTTCCACGGAGCGAATGGTTGCGCGCCTGCTTGGCATTGGACGCGGGCGACGCAAAGCAAAGCGCGCTGCCCCGGACGCCGGGGCCATGGCAACGGCGGTGGAAGATTTACAAAATCGCCTGCAACAACACCTCGCGACACACGTCACTATTCATCACGCGGACAAACGCGGGCGAATTGAGATCGAGTATTACGGTACGGACGATTTACAGCGCATCGTTACCGCTCTGGGGCTGCCAGAGCAGTAGTGATGAAGACCGCGAGTAATTGGGCGGAATGCGTTTTAACCAAACGATGTTCAACCACTCCATTGCGACGTTGTTTCTGCTGGCTATGGCCTGCGGCGTATCTGCCGAGCGATCACCCGCCGAAGAAAAAAAGATTTGGGAGGAATTCTCGGGCGAGAAAGCTCTGGCTCATGTTCAACGGCTCGTTGATTTGGGACCGCGGCCTGTCGGTTCAGACGCCATCGAGAAAGCCAGGAATTACATAGAGGAACAGCTTCGGCGGTCAGGGTGGCAGATAACGCGTCAAGCCTTTACCGATGATACGCCGCGAGGCAAAGCTCACTTCGTTAATTTGATTGCTCGATTTCCCGGCGACGGGAAGGCAGCAGCTCCGTCGTTTTTATTGGCGTCGCACTACGATACGAAGTTATTCGATACCATTGAATTCGTCGGCGCGAACGACGGCGGCTCCAGTACGGGTCTGCTGTTGGAGTTGGCCCGGGTGCTCGGGAACCACCCAGACCTGGCTAAAAAAATCGAGCTCGTATTCTTCGATGGTGAAGAGGCATACGAAAATTTTTCTGACACGGACGGCCTATATGGAAGCCGTTATTTCGCCAAACAACTTCAATCGGGCGGGGCAAAGCAATTTCGTGGAGGAATGTTGTTCGACATGGTTGGCGATCGTTCCCTCGGGATCACGCTTCCGGCGGATTCACCCCCGGCAATGGCGCGCGATGTCTTTTCCGCAGCTGAGGCGCTCAAAATGCGAAATTATTTCAGCTATTTGGATCGGGACCTGATTGATGATCACGCGCCGCTCAATGCGCTTGGGATTCCGATGATCGATATCATTGATTTCGACTATTCCTGGTGGCATACCGCAGGGGACACGATCGACAAAATCAGCGCGCAGAGTCTTCAAATCGTCGGCTCTGTTGCTTTGTATTACCTTTTTGAACTCGCGTTCAAAGGATGAATTTGTAAGCCGTTAGAGTCGGCTTTCGCGGGGCACCGTTCTCCGAACGCGGCAAAATTCAGCATTGCGTCGAAGCATTTTTGTCGGCAGTCTGGTCGTAAACGGCCAACCCAATGGAGCCTCGCGCCTCTGCTTCCCAGCCAAAGCACATCAACATCGGCGTGGTCGGGCTTGGGATTATTGGTCGCGCGATCGCCGCGCACCTCCGTCACAAAGGCTTTTCCGTATTCGTTTGGAACCGGTCGCCGCGCCCGGTTCCGAATTTTGTAGGTTCATTGGAAGAACTGGCGACCTTGTGCAATTACATCCAGATCTTTGTTTCTGATGACGATGCTCTTCTGCAAGTCGTCGGACAGTTAAGCGAAAGGCTCACCCAGCGTCACGTCGTTGTGGCGCATTCCACGGTTGCACCGGATTCGATGCGCACAGCAGCGGAGTTGGTGGAACGCCGGGGCGCGCGATTTGTCGAGGCGTGCTTCACCGGTAGCAAGGGTGCAGCCGAAAAAGGCGAACTCGTTTATTATGTTGGCGGAACTGAAGAGGCGCTACGTGAAGCGCGAACCATCCTTGAGGCCAGCGGCAAACAGATTGTCTCTTTCGGTGCCGTTGGACAAGCCAGCGCCATCAAAATTGCGACCAATATGGTCACTGCCGCAACGGTTCAGGCCGCGGCGGAGGCTTTGGCGCTGGTCCAAGCGAACGGATTATCTTTGGAGAAATTTGTCGAAGCGATGGGCGCCAATGCGAGTTATTCCGGTACGCTAGCCATGAAACTGCCCAAAATGCTCAGCCGCGACTTTGAGCCGCACTTTTCCGTGAAGCACATGTTAAAGGATATGCAGATCGCCGGCCAAATCGCTTTGTCGCATTATCTCGATCTGGGGGTAACTGCTGCGGCGCGTGACCAGTTGGTCGAGCAGGTGCAATGGGGTTACGGCGAGGACGATTATACCGCCGTTATCCGCAAATATTTACATGAGGCTGCGCCGGGATTTTATCAAACACCACAAGTTCAACAGCAGGACGAGCAACCTGACACTGAGGAATCAATTGCCGGTTCCGCGGAGGCGGAGGCGCCAAAGCTCGAACCCGAACCGGGAGATATGGTGGCGTTGCCGGAGGCCGTAAGCGGCTTGAACCAGACCATGAGCGCGACGGTTCCTGCGGTGGCACCAGTGCGACGTGGATTTCTTAAACAGCTGCTCAGCCGTTTTTGGTCCCAACAAGAATGACGCAGGGGTTAGAAACGGGGCGAGCCTTCTCTGTTGATCTCTCCGCGCGCACTAAACTTCGCGTTACCGGAGCTGATCGATTCCGTTTTCTCAATGGGCAAATTACGAACGATCTGCGCAAGGTCAGTGACACCGCTGCGCTTGAAGCGTGCGTTCTCAATGCCAAGGGCAAGCTGAACGCGCACGTATTCGTCGCTGCTATTGGAGAAACTTTCTTGATCGATACGGAACCGGGCCTTCACGCAACACTCCGGGAACGGCTCGAGCGATTCATCGTCGCCGACGATGTGGAGATCGAGGACGTTACGGACAAATTTTCGCTTTTTCACGTCGTGACGAAGGAGTCGCCGACACTCGAATCCGGCCGGATTTTTTCTGCGAGCCGTTTCGCTGTACCCGGTTGGGACATCTGGAGCGACAGTGCACATCATGATGTTCTTCGAACAGAATTATCATCAATGGCAGGGATTATCGATTCTGGTACCGCGGAGGCGATGCGAATCGAACAGGGATTACCGCGCTGGGGCCAGGAGCTCACGGAGGAAATCATCCCGATAGAAGCTAACCTCGAACAACGCACGATTGATTACGAAAAGGGTTGTTACATTGGCCAGGAAGTGATTTCACGGATGAAAATGTCGGGCCAAACAAACAAGCGATTGAGCGGATTGATTTCGCTGGATCACAGGCCGCTTCAGCAAGGGATGAAGCTTGTCGCTCCGTCCGCGTCCGGAAGAGAAATTGGCTGGATCACCAGTGCCATGCTGAGCCAACGCCTCGGAAAAGAGATCGCGCTCGGCTACGTGAAACGTGGCTTCAACAATCCGGGCGCGAAACTAGAGGCGCTCTCTCCAGACAGGCCTGATTCAATTTCAATTCCAGTCGAAGTGGTTTCACTTCCATTTTTATGAAAACCTCGATCGTTTTCAGGGGAAAATTCCACTCGCGAGCGTCAACCAGCGAGTGGGCACCGAAATCAGAAAAAGAATTTTTGTTTTGCCCTCTGGCCGCGCATTCATAGAATCCTCGTTTGCCTTCCGGAGAAACGATTAACCTTAACCTTTTGCGCCGTCTGAACGAAGCCTATCCTGAGCACAGTTTTCATCAATTCGTAGTTCGCCGCGGGATGAATCCGCCGGGGCGAACTCGGCGGCCGCACCGCGTTTGCCTGGAGGCCGTGTAGTACCATGGCTAATTTCTTTCCACGCTGGACGAATTGGATACCGATCAAGCTGATTGTTTGTGCCATCGTGGTCGCAGGCGGGCTGACCGCTGCCACCTGGTATTACGCCACGCCGAAGTACACAAAAATTGGATACCAACCGATCCAACCCGTTCCATTTCCCCACGATATTCACGTCACCCAATTGGGAATGGATTGTCGATATTGTCACAGCTTCGTGGAAGTCGCTGCGCAATCGAACGTACCGAACACCGCGACGTGCATGAACTGCCACACGCAGGTTGCAAAGGACAATCCCAAGCTGCAGCCGGTGCAGGAAAGTTGGAAAAGCGGTCAACCGGTCGAATGGGTGTGGCTCTATCGCACGGTGGATTACGTTTATTACAATCACTCGGCGCACGTGAACCGGGGCATCAGTTGTTTCAGTTGCCACGGGTCGGTGAATCACATGTCCGTGGTTAAGATTGCGCAACCGCACAGCATGGCGTGGTGCCTGGATTGCCATCGCCACCCCGAAAACTATTTGCGACCGGAAGATCAGGTTTTCAATCTCGATTGGAAACCCCAGGACGTTAGGCCGGCGGAATTCGTCGCCAAATATGGTCAGCCAACCAACGCGCGTGAAGATTTTTCAAAGAAGCAAAAGCTGACCCAGTCCGAGATCGGCCTGACGTTGAAAGAGCGCTGGAAAATTAGTCCGCCAACGAATTGCCAGGGGTGCCACCGATGAAACGTGTATTTCACCATCCGCCTGAATCAGCCAACGGCACAAAATATTGGCGCAGCCTGGGCGAGTTGAATGACACGCCCGAATTTCGTCAGTGGCTGGAACGTGAATTTCCAGACGGCATTGCGGAACTGAACGGTGCGGAATGGTCGCGGCGCGACTTCGTGAAATTGATGAGCGCTTCGATGGCCCTGGCAGGAGTGGGCCTAACGAGTTGCCGCCGGCCGGAGTTACACCTGGTTCCCTTCACAAAAAATGTCGAGTGGACCATCCCCGGAAAATTTCTTTACTACGCCACCGCGATGCCGCGGCGCAATGGCGCCATTCCGCTGATCGCTACCACCGTCGATGGGCGGCCAATAAAGCTGGAGGGCAATCCGTTGCATCCGGCGAGCGGTGGTGCCACCGACACTTTTGTTCAAGCGTCGATTCTTGATCTTTACGACCCGACCCGCTCCAAACGTTTTGTTCAGAAGGGTAAGGGAAGCATTCGCCCCGAGTTTGAGAAGTTCGTTGGCGAACTTCGCAACGGCATCATGAGCGAAAACGGCGACGGTCTGGCGTTCCTGGTTGAGGAGACGAATTCGCCTACTCGAGAACGGCTGCGGGCGGAATTGGAAAAAAAATTCGCGGGCGTACGCTGGTGCGTTTACGAGCCGCGGCTTCCTCAAGAAGCAAACAGCGCAATGCAAGCAGGTTTTGGCTCGAATGCCCGAGTGTTGCCCAAACTGGATCGGGCCGATGTGATAGTGGCGCTGGACAGTGATTTTCTCGATTGCGGTCAGGGCGATCTACAAACCGTACGCGCATTCACTGCGCGCCGTCGCGTCGCCGCACCGAAGGACGACATGAATCGGCTTTACGTAGTCGAGCAACGATTCACGCTCACCGGCGCGATGGCCGATCATCGATTGCGTTGCCCGGCCAGTCAGATTCCGGCATTTGCCCGGGCGCTTGCGAGCAAGATTCATGCTGGGACGAATGATTCCGCTCTGGGCTCTTTGCTTGGAAATTCCCAAGGCGCGTCGAAAAATTTTGACCAGCAATGGATCGATGGAGTTGCCAGTGATCTGATGGCAAAACCGGGCGCGAGTCTGGTCCTGGTCGGCCCGACGCAACCGGCCGCCGTACAACTGTTGGTTTATGCAATTAACGCCGCGCTGAAAAACGTAGGGCAAACGCTTATTGTGCGTCAGGTCCCGCGCAATCCGAAAACGATCGACATTGCTCAGCTTGCTGCGGACATAAACGAAGGGCGCGTCAAACAATTGTTCATTTTCGGCGGCGACCCGGTCTATAACGCGCCGCGCGGACTTGTAGAGGATCCGCAAACAAAAGTGCCGCTCGATTGGAGCGATTTGCA
>JBLMXD010000014.1:0-3095 GCA_050257575.1 Alphaproteobacteria bacterium
CCGTCTTTGTCGCGCACGATCAGATCAGGGTTTACCGCCGCCACGTCCTCGGCAATCAAACCATATTGCGGCGTCTCTTCGGCTTTTTTGGTGTCTCTGTCCTTGTAATGAAACGTGACCGGTTTGAGTTTCAGGATGGCTTCGCTGGTTTGATCCATCGGTTTAATGTCTTTCTTGAACCGGCGTGAAGAGCTAACTGTGCCCAGCTGACCATCGGAATCGATTAGAACTGGTATGGCGTCGGCGTTCCCGGTCGCCACGCCACGAATGTTGCCGATATAGGCTCTGCCGTCTGGGTTATTGGCATCGTCATCACCAAGGACGCCAAGAAGAATAGTGTTATTATATTGCCCGGTAGCCGGTGGAGTGGCACCTGCTTCGCGGCCGATGGCGATGTTTCCGGAACCCTCATTAAACCTCAGCGCACCCCGGCCAAGAGCCTGATTATCGTTCCCGGATACATTGTTCCGGAGCGCCGCGGCGCCGATCGCGGTATTGCTGTTGCCGCCCACGTTGTTCAACAAAGCAAAAAAACCGACCGCTGTGTTGTCGATGGAGCCGTTATTGGCATTGAGAGCTGAGCCACCGACAGCCGTGTTTTCGGTACCGGTTACATGGTCGAAGAGCGCGAATGCTCCAAGGGCTGTGTTATTGCTACCGGTGTCGTTAAAGACGAGGGCGTCGGTTCCAACGGCGGTGTTGTTTGTGCCACTGGTGTTGAGCAACAAAGCCGCAGCGCCAACTGCCGTATTGGAATCGCCGTTATTGAGGACCAGCACCCCACCGCCAATACCGGTGTTGAAGTTGCCGGTGGTATCGGAAAAGAGCGCACGCCAGCCGAATGCGGAGTTGCCGCTACCGGTGGTGACGTTAAAAAGTGCTTGGTCTCCATCCGCTGTGTTGAACCCGGGTAATGCAACTAGTGGAGCCGCTGGCGCGGCTTCCAGCATCTCTGGACCCGTTGGCAGTTTTTGCGGAGCCCGTGGAACTCCTGGCGCGTCTCCCGCAACCGCTTGCGCTTTTGGTAAAGCCAAAAAACACGCAATTACGAGCGGGATCAAAAACGAACCGCGCCCCAAATTTGCATGATTGGCCAAGTTTCTGACAATCGCGTTTGAAGATCGAATGGCTTTCAGGATTAGCGTTTTCATAAGTGCCTGCAAATTGGAGCGCTTTCCTTTTTTGGAAATACGCAAAATTGCGTACGAATGCTGTTGCGCTGGCTGAAGGTTTCCTGTAACGAAATAGGACATGCATTCGATGCCTGAGTACGATCAGCGCAGCGTCGAGGCATTTGCTCCATTAAACCTGACGCCGCGCGAAGCCGAAGTCCTGTTTTGGATTTCACAGGGCAAGAGCAATCGCGATATCGGCGTAATTCTCGGTGCAAAGACCGGTACGATCTGCAAGCATGTGGAACATATTTTTGGCAAGCTTAACGTCGAAAATCGCACGGCGGCCGCGATGATGGCGCTCGAGGCGTCTCACTCTGGCGGACCCATGGCTGAGAGCAATTCCGCCCGACCCTGGGCTGGCATCGCTGGCGTGATCACGATGATGGTTCGAGAGTTCTGCTTGGATGCCTGCACGATCTGTGACTCGCTTTCCTCTTTGGTGGCCTGATGCGACTGACATTTGGATCGACACGTGCCACCGGCGGATCCCGCCTGCTCTGCGACATCGGAGGTTAACAAGTCTGCGTACCTGGTCCGGCTAGGGCCGGGATTTATCCAACTGCTCGAAGAACTTTGCTACTTCGAAACACGCCGACTCAAATGAGATTCGTTGTCGAGCGTTCCCTCGCGATTCCTCGACGATCGCATCGCTCAAAGCAGAGTCCTTGAGCAAACTGAGCCCTATCGAACTGATTTCACCGATCGTTCGCCCTTCGCCGCAGCTTTTGGGAAACGCAATTCGATCGATTGCGCCGTCGCCGCCGACGCATGGAATCCGGCAAAGAAGCGCGTCCCCCGCGACCTGACCCGGGACGTGACTGCGGTCGAGTTGCAAAACGATCTTATGGCGAGCCACATCACGCAGGTAATCGGGGTAAGGCTTCCATTTCTCAATCAGGTGAAGTTTTCCTCCGGGAAAACGGAGTTCCTCGAGCAATCGCCGCCCTTTGTTGCCGTCCAGATTAAACACTGTGACCGGTTCGTTCGTCGCTTCGCAGAGCTGGCGGGCAATCAAAAGCGCCGCCAAATGATTGCGTGACGGAACATCCCATTCGCGTGTGCCGACGAAGATTCCGGAGCGCTTGTCCGGCCGCGCGGAAAAATCCCATCGTTTATCCTCGATTGGGTACGGGGTGGGAATAAATCCTACTGTTGCGGGATCTCGCTTCGAGCGGATGCGCCGATAAATTTCCGCGGCCTCAGGAGTCGTGGCAATACAGCCGTCGGCGTCCCTGACAATGCTTACGAGCCGTGCGAATTTTGTTGGATTGGTTAACTGTTGCGCGAATTGGTGGAGACCGGTCTCCTTTAACGAAACGGCGACCTTTCGACCTTTCTTTTTGAGGTCTGTCAATGCGCGCTGTGATGCACGGAAATCGCTGCGCAAAAGAAGAAGAACCGGCGTCTGCTCGGCGAGGGCGAGACGCGAATCGCGATGGAACGCGCCTGACGTGCAGGCAGCGAACGCATGGAAATTGATCGGTGGATGCTCGCCTTCCCCGGGCCCGGGCACGCTTCGGAATTGCTGTTCCCGGTCGCGTCCCCCGGGGTTGAGAACGGTCAGGCGAAAATCCACAGCGTTTTCCGGAGGCATCGGCAACTTGTTCCCGCTTTAACGCTTCAACGCTTCAACCATTTTAAGGTGACGAAGCCATTCAATTCGGGACGTTGTCCGGCGGCTGTACCGCTGACCTCAGAAGCGTGTTTTGTTGGTTTTCCTGATCGAGCGGCTTCACTGGAATCGCACGTCGGATCTCGGCCGGGTTACTGTCCTGTGGTTGGACCGGGATGGCTTTCGGAATCCGCGCTACCGGGATCGCCTTTCGAATTTCCGGCACGGACTGAGTCGTGTGAGAACTCACCTGAGGATCGGTTATGGTGTTACCAGGCGGATTCAGCTCATTCGCGCCTGCAGAGTTG
>JBLMXD010000015.1:0-11000 GCA_050257575.1 Alphaproteobacteria bacterium
ACCGATTCGTTTGGCTCAGGGGTTTTCCCGATATGGCTTCGCGGGCAGAGGCGCTCCAGGATTTTTACGGCGGTCCGGTTTGGAAAGCGCACCGGGAAACGGCTAATGCTACCATGATTGATTCCGATAATGTCCTGCTTTTGCGGCCGGCTTCGCAAGACGCGGGTTTTTCTCTCGACGAAAACATCCGTCCCGCTCCCGGAGCCGGTGAAGTCCCCAAGAGATTGGTCCTGGCTACGATTTACTATTTTGATGCGCCGGTTATCGACGACTTTCTTGAATTCTTCGAGAGCACGATCAAGCCGGCAACAGCGGCCGCAGGTGCTACGACCCTCGCTCATTTTGTGAGCGACCAGAGCGAGAATACTTTTCCGGCGTTGCCCGTGAGGCAGGGTGAGAATGTCTTTATCTGGTTCGCGCGCTTCACCGATCCGGGTGCGTACGAGCGTTACCTTGCCGCGCTGGCGCGATCCCAACCTTGGCGAGAAAAAATTGCCGCAGAGTTGGCTCGCCGTCTCAAAGGAACACCGGAAATATTGAAGCTATCGCCAACCGCACGTTCTCTTCTGTAGCGATGCCGCAGACTAACGAGCGATCGCTGCGGTCCACAACCGTTAGGCCGCGGGGTTCATGCATCATAAGCGGCTTATGATAGATCTGATTTGCGAGCTCGATAATGCCGCCGCCACGCCTTTGCAGCTGACACAGCCGCCACTACATCTCTTTGAGCCGCTCACACCAAGAAGACCGGAAACCAATTCCGCAGAAGATTTGGGATGAAAGGTTTCCGGAAGATCAAGATTGACGACGAGCAGCGTCATCGCGAAGGCGAAAACGCCGTCGGTCAAAGCGTCGAGCCGGCCTTTGGAAATGAACTCCTTGGGTTCAGCTGTCATTGTTCTCCGGTCTTCAAAAGCAATTTGAGGAGATACGTTTGTTGCTGGGAAATCCAGCCTGAAAGCCGGAGTCAACGCAGCAGCTGAGATTCATGCATCGTAAGCTCCTTCGTCCCGCAGTCGCGGACTATGGCGCGTCGAGACCGCCTTACGATGCGAAAGTCAGCTACCGACGTTATTTGATTTCTGTGCCAGTAGGAATCTGACCCTCGATCAAAAATGTCTTCACGAGCTCCCCTTCTCCACAAACGATCATTTCAGGGAATCGCTTGAACCACGGACCCTCCGGAACTTCCGGCTCGGTATCGAGCCATCGCGACAGCAAACCTAGCTGCGAAGTGGAGATGTCTCGTTCTCGAACTCGCTTGATCAGATGCGCCATTAGTGGAGGAGGGATGCCCTTGCGCCGTATTCCAGGCATCGCTCACTCACCGTAAAAACCAGCAATGATCTCTTTTTCGAGGCGGTCGGCCTCTTCAGTATCTTTCGTTGCGACCATTCGATCTGCTAACGCAACCAATTCGGCCGGTGATAGCATGCCCTTATTTTTTTGCGACTGAAGCAATGCGCTCAACACTTCAGCCTTTTGTTTCGAGGGCAATCGCTTGATCTCTTCGATGATCTGAGTTGCGGTCACATCGCAAAGTACGGCGCCGCGCTTCAAAGCTCAAGCCCGGTTCATGGACTCGCCCAGCCGGCACGACTGCCACCACAGACGACCCGCGAATTGATGCATCATGACCTCCTTCGTCCCGTAGTCGCGGGACTGCGGCGCGTCGAGAGCGACTTATGATACGGATGTCGGGGGCGGAGATTGAGAAACATCAAAGTTCGTTTCGGTGAGCCGCCGACACCAGGTCGTCGCAGCGACCGTCTGGATAATTTCGTCGGCCCGTTCGACTGCGCCCAGGCTAGCTTTCTATTCGCGCTGTCGCCCTTGGCAGCAACGCAGTCTGCACTCCCTACTTCTTATTGCGATATCGAGCCGCTTTTTCGCGAATGACCGCGCGGCGAGCCGCGTTTTGCTTCGCCGGGTACGAAAACTTTGCCGCGGTTGTCGATTGCTTTCTTTTGGGGTGAATTACCTGCGCTCTTCGAACATCAAAGTAATCGAGCACGTCTTCACCTCGATCGAACTTTTCTTCGAGATTCTCCGCTGTGGTTTTATTCTGCGATTTGGGCATACGTCTCGATCTCGGCTGCGGTGGACTTCCTTACACTAATAATCCGAATCGTCGCTCCGCGATAGGTGATAATGGCCGACCAATGGTGTCCCTCGATTTTGCCGATGACCAAGTATCGCTTTTCCAACGCTTCTTTGGCATGCAGAAGCAGGTGCTTTGATTTCCAGAGTGCCTGCGCTTTGATGAAGTCGATTCCGTGTTTCGCTTTGTTCGTTTCGCTTTTGTCCGGATCGAATTCGAATTCCACACTGTCGATCATACGAACGCGTTCGCACTTCTCGCAAGATAACACGCGTTCCCGTGCGCGTCGGCGCGCAACCACCAGAATCCAGCAGCTGAGATTCATCCATCATAAGCGGCTTATGACAGATTCGCAGGCGACACGTCCGCCACAGGACGGACTCGTCGTGGTGAGCCTGCCACTACAGCGAGCTGAACTGATACATCATAAGCCGCTTACGATGCGGCGAAATCTGCCGAAGTTTTTCCGGCGTCAAGGCCGCCGGCTACAACGCAGATCGGGAGAGAACGGCCCACAGGGCCGTGGCTACACCGAAAGCATTCGCGAGCAAGGCAGCCGCCCGCACTACAGCCGCTTCGCGAAACTCATGCATCAATAAGCGGCTTATGATCTCGACCCGGTGTCTTATTCGATAAATCTGATTGTCATCGGGTAGCGATAAAACTTTCCGTCGCTGGCTTGGATCGAGGCGACGATGACGAACACCGCGTTCAGCACCCAAAGGATCGCCAGAAAAAAGAAGCCGATCAGGACCAGGCAAAAGACCGCGGCGATCACGTTGTAGATGAGCATCGAGATTTGGAAGTTGAGCGATTCTTTGCCGTGCGCGTCGATCTCCGGTGAGTCGTCGCGTTTGGCCAGCCAGACTATGAACGGTCCGATCAGGTGCCCGGGGAAATGAAAGAAAACGCCGAGCAACGCGCTGGCGTGACACAAAATGTTCCAGTTCCGGATATTCGATGAACTAGGTGCGGCGGCCGAAGGACCACCGGCCGGGAGCGGCGGCGGGAGTGGGCTGGTCGTTTCCATGGCTGTATTTAACTGTTTAATGCTTGGATGCGCCCGCGGTCGCGTTTGGATTCAGAATTCGGACAGCTTGTCCACAGATTTTGAAACTCGTTCGCATCGGCTCAATTGAAACTCAGTCGCTACCCTCGCTTCTTCGCTGCTGCCCTCGCAGATTTAACTTGATCACTCGCACGACCCCCTGCTTGCGCCGGCTACCTAGCTGCGTTGCCGTCTACCCGCGTGATGCCCGATCGCGACGTGTTTTATGTCGCTGATCCCATCAGCTCAATTGAAACTCAGTCGCTACCCTCGCTTCTTCGCTGCTACTCTCGCAGCTTCGCCCTCTATCTCGGAAATCCCTTTGCTCCATTGCAAGCAGCGCACATTGCAAACATCATTCCGGGAATGACTCCAAGGTTTAGGGCGGGGTTAGTTATTCCCGATCTCTGGCAGCAGGAGGCCGTGCGCGCGTTGCAACAGGGAAAAGACGTGGTGGTGCAGGCGCCGACAGGATCGGGCAAAACTTACATCTTCGAGCTGCTTTATCCGAACCTGAAAAGTCAGGCGGTGTTCACCGTGCCGACCCGCGCACTGGCTAACGATAAATTATCGGAATGGCGCGAGCGTGGCTGGGACGTTGGCATATCCACGGGGGACGTCGCGCTAAATCTCGACGCGAAGGTTGTGGTCGCGACACTCGAGACGCAGCGCGGGCGGTTTCTCCGCGGCGAGGGCCCGGGTCTCATGGTCATGGATGAATTTCAAATGCTGGGCGATCCGATGCGGGGCGTGCATTACGAACTGGCCGTCGCCCTCGCACCGAAAACAACACAGTTGCTTTTTTTGAGCGGCAGCGTGGCTAATCCGCATGACGTGGTCGGCTGGCTGCAACGCATCGGACGTGACGCCGTGCTGATCGAACATAAAACGCGACCGGTACCCCTGGAGGAAACTGATCTTGGCAACTTACCGGATTCGCAATTTGTCCAGTCCCGTAGTTTCTGGCCGCGCATGATTGGCCGCGCCATGCGCGCGGACCTCGCTCCGGTATTGGTGTTCGCGCCGCGTCGCGCTGCTGCCGAACAGATCGCGCAAGCCATCGCGTCGGCCATACCGGTGCGCGACCCACTGCGATTGACCCAGGTCCAGGAAGCAACCGCGGGGAAGAGCCTGGCGAAACTCTTGCGGAATCGTGTGGCGTACCATCACAGCGGACTCAGTTACGCCGTGCGCGCCGGTGTAGTGGAATCGCTGGCCAAAGCGGGACAACTCAATGTCGTCGTCGCGACGATGGGGCTTGCCGCCGGGATCAATTTTTCGATGCGCTCGGTGATCGTGACCGATCGACGTTATTTCGCTGGCAATTTCGAGCACCAGGTCGAAGCGGACGAGTTACTCCAGATGTTTGGTCGCGCCGGACGCCGTGGTTTGGATGAAGTCGGTCACGCGCTTTACACGAACGATCTGCCGCGGTTGAGCGACGCAAAAGCGCGTCAGCTGAGACGCGCAACCCAGGTGGATTGGCCCAGTCTGATCAGCGTGATGCACGCGGCCAAACAGCGCGGCGAACAACCGTTCGCGGCAGCGGTGGAACTGACCCACTCCCTGTTCAGCGTGCAACGCGTTCCGCTCGGCATCGAACACTCATTCGAAACCGGGCCCCGACCGTGTGGACTTTGGGTGACCGATGAACGCGCGCGGTTGGTCCGGCGGGCAATGATCGAGATGCTGAATTCTCGCGAGGAATGGGAAGCGAAACCGGCCGCAGAAAGCGTGACGCTCGGTCGCGCGTTCGTGCGCGAAAACGATCGGTGGCGGCGGGCGCTGACCGTGCCGCGTATGCTCGACGGGCTCGGCATGGGGAATCTCTGCCGGTTGCGCGAGCAAAACCGTTACGGGCGCGAGGTGCCGGTCGCGACGGTGCTCGCTTCGGGAAAGGCGGCATTGGCGAAATGGCTGAAGAAAGAAATAAAGAAGCCAGAGAAAAACGCTCAACCCGTCTTCGGTCGCCGCAGCGACCTACGGCGCGGCAGGCATCGAACATTGAACGCCGAAGGCCGAATGGAAGACTTTGCTGCGCCGCGCGGAATCGTTAGCCATGAACAATTTGAGACTGAGATCCGGCCACGGCTCGACGAACTGGTGAAGCCGGGCACAATCGTGGACTGGGTCATGCGGGGAAATCTGATGTCGGTCCGGCTCGATTACGCCGATTTGCCGATCAACGCTCACATCGATTCGACCGGCAATGCGTTGATCGAACCGCCGGAGCGGGAAAACCTGCCCCCTGTTTGTCGAACGTGCGATCAGTTGGAGCACGATAAAACCGTGGCGATCGTGAACTCCCCGACGTACGCATGGCGGCACCTCGGACTGATCGAACCGGACGGCACACCGACGACGCGGGGAATGATTTTCTCATTTTTCCACGGCGGCGAAGGCCTAGCAGTCGCGGCTGCGCTGGAAGACGAAACTTATCCGATCGATGAATTGGTTTTCGATTTGGCCAATATTCGCGCCGGTCCGCGGTTCGCCGGCGAGGACGCGCCGCTGGGCGGACGGCTCGGCATTTTGTGTCAGCGAGTCTACCGGCGGGCCGATTATCCAGGTTACCTCATCATGGGCGTGCCGGTGCAATACGGCGCCGGAGCATCGGAAGTGGTGCGCGCGCTGGTGGCTGATCCGCGCTCGAAACAAAAGCTCACCAACGAACTGTTGCGTCACGGCGATATCGAACGCGCGCTGGTGGAGTGGCGCAGCATACTTCGACACATTGCCATCGCGCCCGCGTATCCGTTGTCGCGATGGACGGAATTGAAAACGGCGGCCAAAGAGCCGCTCGATAAAACGGCGTCGCCAACATCTCGTTTCGATCCTGCGGCGTTAACTCCGTTTGGCAGCTGACATTCCGAAAGCGTTCGCGAGCAAGCAGCCGCCGCTATACCACTTCGCGGAAGGGAACCATCGTTAGCGGCTATGGCCTCCAACTAATGGGGGCGCGGTGCGGGGGTCGGCCTGCGTCTCGGCTGAGGTGCACATCTGCCGTTGCATGGGCCGTAGGCGAAGAGAACGCTGTCAGTTGGTACAATCAAAAGGCCATCTCCCGATCCCAAACCAGTTGTCACAACGGCGTTACCTTCTCCCGGAAACGGAATCGGCGCGCCAACTTGCGTGCTCCATATCTGTTGGCCACTCGTGTTAAGGCCGTAGAGCGTGCCGGAACTGGCGCCAATGTAGATTGTCTGGTTCACAATAAGCGGCGCTGACGAGAGATCACCGTCTCCTGCAAAACTCCACAATTGCTGTCCACTGGGAATATCAACTCCAACAAGAGTCTGGTTGTGGAAGTACAAAACGAGATCGCCAATGAAAGCCGGTGGCGTATCGGATTCGAATCCTCCAATCGGGTCTCCGGTATTGGCATCCAGCACAAGACCGGTCATCGGGTCACAAAAATCATCACGGACGTATACTCGCCCATCATGTACAACCGCCGTCGCACCCCCGCCCCCTTCGCAACAGCTAGCGTGGTGCCAGAGTTGCTGACCGTTTGCGGCGTCGAAAGCGTATGACTGCGGGCAGACGTAGGAAACGTAAACGTTCCCTCCAGTAACCGCCGGTGAGCTGGAATCGCCGTTCTCTACCGGCATCATCCAAAGCACTGCTCCGTTTGTCTCATCGACGGCATAAACGGTTCCACCGCTTCCGGCACCTCCAACAAACACAGTTCCGTTAACGGCCGTCGGAGCTGACGTAAACGCGTACTGATCCGGGAGATTAACGCTCCAGAGCGGACTTCCGCTCGCGGCGTCAAATGCTTTCATCAGCCCGTCAAAATTTACAACGAAGACTTTCCCGGAATCGTACGCTGCATCCGCAAAAAAATAAGTCCCAGGAAGATCTACCGACCAGATTGTCATTCCGCTATTTTCATCGAGCGCCCAAAGTTTATTGCCGTAACTACCGTTCGTGTCCGCGGTCGTGACAAAGACCATGCCTCCCGCGATCAACGGATATGAAATGGCGTACACGCTGTTCGCGCTGAAATCGTGGTGCCACTTCAACTCCAATGGGGGCGTCAATGGGCTGGCAGCATTGTACCCATCATGAACCGGATTATTCTGGAATGTCACCGACTCATCTGTTCCCAAGCCCCGGCGTGGAGCAGTCTTGATTCTACTTTGTTGGTAGTGCCGTGGCGGTGGTCGCCGGTTTGCCGGGCTTTGCTGGGCCAAAGCAGACGGAATCGCGCAAACTGCCAACAGCATCAGGTAAGACGCGCCGGCGATAAGGTGCATTTGAGTGGAGGGAGCAATTTGTTTTTTCATGACGTGCGGCTTTTAGCCGTGATTTTCACTTTCGATCGCCAAGAAAGTCTAGATTAATTTCGGCTTCTCGTTCTGCAGTACCGCGCGCCGACTTGGGTGGCCAGGCAAGCGGTTGCGGGACGGTAACTCGCAGCTAGCTGAGTTCGTTTCGGCGAAACGATCGCAAAGAAACCGGCCTCAGTGCGGCCGCCCCATAGAGCCGTGACTACAGCTTCCCTACTCCATGTCGGGGTAAGGGCCTTTGCCGCCTTCGGCGATGAAGCGGTCGATCCGGGCGGTGACGACTGGCAGCGGCACTGAGCCGAGCTCGAGCACGGCATCGTGGAACGCGCGAATGTTGAATTTTGCTCCGAGCGCTTTCTCCGCTTTTTCGCGGGCACGAACGATTTCAAGCTCGCCCATGTAATAAGAGAGAGCTTGCCCAGGCCAGGCGATGTAGCGGTCCACCTCGGTTTCTATCTCGTGCTCGGGTAGCGCAGTGTAATCGTGCATGTACTTGAGCGCCTGTTCGCGTGTCCAACCCTGCGAATGAAGGCCTGTGTCCACCACGAGCCGTGTCGCGCGCCAGATCTGGTAACCGAGCATCCCGAAGCGTTCGTATGGCGTTTCGTACATTCCCATTTCCTGGCCGAGCATTTCACAATAAAGCGCCCAACCTTCGCCGTACGCGGAGATGTAATCGAACCTTCGAAAGTCCGGCTGGTTCTTGTGCTCGAGTGCAATCGGAATCTGGAATGCGTGTCCGGGCGCGGACTCGTGCAGGGTCAGCGCGGGCAGATTGTAGAGCGGTCGATGCGGCAGATCGTATGTGTTCAGGAGATAAATGCCAGGACCGCCACGGCCTGACGTATAAAACGGCGCGAGATTGGCAGGGACCGGTTTGATGGTGAAACGCATCCGCGGGAGGTAGCCAAAGTATTGCGACGATTTGCCGTCGAACACTTTCGCAATCCAAGCGGCGCGATTGAGCAGGTCCTGCGGTGTCTTAGCATAGAACTGCGGATCGTCACGCAGGAATTTCAGGAAGTCCGGGAATTCGCCTTTGAACCCGGCGTCGTGCATCGCGTCAACCATTTGCTGATGCAGGTTGGCAACTTCCGATTCGCCGATCTTGTGAATCTCGTCGGGCGAAAGATCGAGCGTGGTGAACTCCTTGATCTTCTGGCGGTAGTACGTTTTCCCGTCCGGCAGCTCTTCGGCTGCCACCGTCGTGCGAGTGTGCGGCACGTATTCGTCGCGGAAGAATTTGAGCAGATCCGCGTAAGCAGCTTGCACGATGTCATGAATCACGTTTGCGGCTTCCGATTTTAGCTTGTCCTGCTCGGACGGTTGAACGTCAACGATCGGTTCGCGGAACGGCGTGTAGAGCAGATTGTCTTCGGGTTTCCCCTCCGCAATTGCGGCGATCGACTTGTCGCGTCCCTGCAGAGTGACACGTGGCGGCGTGAAGCCGCGCTTAAGCCCCGTCCGCATGTTCGCGATCTCCTCTCGGAAATAGCGCGGGATATCGCGCATCTGCGCGATCCAGTTTTTGTAATCGGTCAGCGTCTTGAAAGGTCGCCGCGCCGTTTCGCCAATATCGGTCCAGAAAGCAGAATCCGAGTTGGCCGGCATTTCGTAGTCACGGAATTTCTGATCGGCAACGAAATTTTCGATTTCAGGACGATAAACGTCGTAGTTGATTTGCTGTTCCGGCGAGAGCTGCGCGCGAGGAATACCATCGAGCTTATGCACGACATCCTGCCAGTAACGCAGCCGCATCTCCTGTGTCGCCGGATCTACCTTCGGCAGACGATCGGCGACCGGTTTTTCGACTCCTTCGAGTCCGGGAAACTGTTCCAGCCGCCATTTCCATTCTTCTGTGTAGATAGCTCGCAGCTGTTCATCTGCGCTTTGCTCCCTAGCAAGGCACGGGATGCAGGACAACGCAGCAGCAACACCTAACAAAATGACGGTTTTGAAACTCGTTCGCTGCCGACGCTCACTCACTCCTATCCTCGTCACTTTACCTTCTATGTCGCTCATCCCATTCGCTCTATTCATTACTTCGAGCAGATGCCGTAAAGCGGCAATCGTAGAGTTCATGGAGTGGCGCGACAAGGGAACACTCGCAAATAAAGAATTTGGCTCATTTCTCAGGGATTTTGGCAGAGCTGTTCGAAACGCGCATCTTTTGCACAATTGGTGCCCCGGCGAATTGGTCTGAAGACCACGGCCTCTCGCGCCCGTACAGGAGCGAAGAGGCCCCGGCATTCGATACAATCATGTGACACGGCGATTTTGTTTGGCCATCGTGATTGGGTTTGCATTTGCCGGATTGGTTTTGGCGGACGAGAACGTGCGCGAGGTACAAGAAAAATTGCGCGACGGCAATTTTTACTCGGGCGATATCGATGGGGCATATAGCAGCGAGTTAGCTGCGGCGTTGAAAGATTATCAACGGAACAAAGGGCTGCCGGTTACCGGGCAGCTCGACGCCGACACGAGCAAGGTATTGGGCGCCAAGCCGGCGGTGACCAGAGGTGCTGCCGCTCCCGACCGGGTTTCCGAGACGCGTCGGCGATCGGGAAGACGCGAAGACCAAACAAGAACGAATGCGCGCGAGACATCCTGGTCGCACAGCGATCGCTCAGAGCCGGAGCTAGAATCGACACGAAGCAGTCCAGTCGCAGCTCCGATGACGCCGGCGCCTGGAACGCACGGTATGTCGTCGTACGAAGGCGTACTTTCGGCACAGACCTTTTCCGAGAGAAGCAGCAGTTCTTCGAGGGGCGACGCCAGCACGGAACAGCTGCGTGATTATGTGGGTGCATTTGTGCGGGCAGGGATGGAGCCCCGCCCCGGGTTGGAGGCGGATTTTTTTGCTGATCGTGTCCGGTACTACGACGAGGGCGTAATTGGCCGCGAACAAATTCGCAAGGATTTAGAGAACTACGCAGAACGCTGGCCGGAACGCCACTTCCGGTTCGTTGGCAATATCACGATCGAGCCGCAGAGAAGGAACCGTGTACGGGTGACGTTTCCACTCGAATATGAGTTGCGCAACGGCCCCACATACGCGTCCGGCAAGATCAACAAAACGCTTGTTCTGGAACCGATCGGCGACAATCTGCAGATCGTCGCGGTGAATGAACGCAGACCCGAGTAAAAACGCGATAACCAGAGGTATGAAATTACACCTTTTCCTCGGAACATCGGACGTTAACTGCATTTCGCACCCGCACGGAACTCCGGGGTGCGATTCGGCGACGCAATTGGAGAAAAGGTCGCTCGACTGAGAAGAAAAGCAGAGTCGCTGCGGCGTAAACACAGAGTTCGACACCGAGAACCGCGGGCGCGGACGTGAGATCGATGTTGTGATTCGTGCAGAACTGTTCGACGCCGTTGATGACGAGTTTCTGAATCAAGTAGGCGCTGTAGGCAATGCTGGCGATGAAAGCCGCGCCGGGAATTGCAACTCGACAGAGCGGGAGCCGCGGACTAACTGCGCAAACAAGAAGCGCAGCCATGCCAACGGCGATCAGTGGGAATTGCCAAACACAGGCAGTAACCGTGAGGGTTT
>JBLMXD010000016.1:0-6760 GCA_050257575.1 Alphaproteobacteria bacterium
ACCACACTCAAGACTCCGATGAGGCTTTGCATGCCGTTAACTTCACACCGGACGTCCTCACAGATCACCGCGCTTTGCAGGTCCGGAAGAATCGCGTCGCTCTCCATTGTCGTTTGATTACATCATTCCACGCATCAACAGCGTCAACAATACCAGACCGAGGACGATCCGATAGACCGCAAAAGGCACGAATCCCCGGGCGCGCACCCAGTTCATAAACCACGCGACAACCACCAGCGCGACGATAAATGAAACGACAAATCCAATCGCGAGCACAATCCATTGATGCCCACTGATCGTGAGCGGCGCAGTCTCACCTCCGTGATGCGGTATCACGGATTTCAAAAAATCGTATCCTGTAGCCGCAGCCATCGTTGGCATCGACAGGAAAAACGAAAACTCCAGCGCAGCCGGACGGGATAAGCCGGCGATCTGCCCGGCGGCGATGGTCGACATCGAGCGCGAGGTGCCGGGAAAGACAGCAGAAAGAATTTGCGCAGCCCCGATCCAGACAGCCTGCGGCAGGGTCATTTCCTCCATATGCATCGTGCGCGGACGTGTAAATACGGCGTCAACGATCCACATGACGATTCCGCCGATGAGCAGTGCCAGGGCCATCACCCAGACGCTTTCCAGATTTTTCCCGATGACTTTCGCCAGGGCCCAAGCCGGGACGGCGGTCACAACAAACGCGACCAGCGTAAGGCTCAACGGATGTGTCAAGATCGTGCGATCGCCGCGTTCTCCCTTCGGAAATGTGCTGACAAACTTCAAGATGCGATGCCAAAAATACACCGGCAACGCGAGAATGGCGCCGAGCTGGATCACGACCGTGTACATCTTCCAAAACCCATCGTGCAATTCGATATGCAACAGCGCTTCGCAGATACGCAAATGCGCCGTCGAACTCACAGGAAGAAATTCCGTTAATCCTTCCACGATTCCCAGAAAGATGGACAAAAGATATTCGTGCATGGGTTGAATTGTTAAAAAAGTTACATTGTTACATCCACCGGCATACGTGCCCGTTTACTCGAACGGCGGTCGATCCACATTGTAACTCTTGTAACCATTTGCCTGTTCGAGCGCTCTACGCTCACAGCGCCTCAGCTCCGCGTTCGCCAGTTCGGATCCGCACCGCTTCTTCCACTTCGGTCACAAAAATTTTTCCATCGCCAATTTTTCCTGTCTTGGCTTTTTCCAGGATCGCCTCGACCGCGCGCTGCGCGCGATCGTCGGAGATTACGATTTCGAACTTAATCTTTGGAAGAAAGTCTACGGTATACTCGGTGCCGCGATAGATTTCGCTGTGTCCTTTCTGGCGCCCAAATCCTTTTACTTCGCTGAGAGTCATCCCTTCGACGCCCGCAGCGATTAACGCTTCTCGTACCGGCTCGGCTTTGAATGGCTTGATGATGGCCTCGATTTTTTTCACCGCGGCCAATTAAACGCGCCTGCGTTCCAAATCGCAAGCAAACCTTCTCTCGCTTTCAAGACCGGGAAAAGACGCCATGCCTGAGCAATTTTGCTCGACATGTGCCACGGACTCCGGCGAACCTTCGGTTCATGAAAACGTCTCCACATCGAATTCTCGCGACGGTACTTATTTTCTTCTCTCTGGTGGCTGTTGGACATGAAGCGCAAGCCATTGTCCCGACACCGGACGGATGCTATCCCGGATACACGACCGCCGAAGGATGTAATGCGCTCAATTTCCTGACTTCCGGTCTTGGAAACACAGGCGTCGGTTGGTACTCGCTCTTTTCAAATAGCAGCGGTAGCTTCAATACGGGAGTTGGCGGTGGAACGCTGGTGCTCAACAACGGGGACTCCAATACGGCACTGGGCGCAGCGGCGCTTTTGCTTAATACCGCGGGTACACAAAACACAGCCGTTGGAACCGACTCGCTCGTCTTTAACGATAGCGGCGGCCACAACACGGCAACTGGAGCGTTCGCCTTGTTTGATAACACGACCGGCAGCTTCAACGCGGCCCATGGTGACACAGCCCTTCAAAGCAACACCACTGGCTTTTTCAACACGGCAGTCGGCTCCGGCGCGCTCAATCTCAGCACGGAGACTGACGACAACACTGCGGTCGGGGCTGGTGCCATGGGTACCAGCATCGGCGCCAACAACACCGCCATAGGACGTCAGGCTGGCTTGAGCTCAGGCGCCGGGAACAACAACGTATATCTCGGCTCAGACATGGTAGGTGTCGCCGGCGAGAACGATCATACCTATATTCGCAACATAAACACGACCTCAGTAAGCGGTGCTGGAACCGACACTGTTACCGTTAACTTGACCACCGGCTTGATTGGTCACCTAACTTCCTCGCGGCGCTACAAGGAGGACATAAAGCCCATGGACAATTCGAGCCAGATGTTGTTTGCGCTCAAACCTGTGACTTTCCGTTACAAAAAGGAGATCGATCAAAGCCAAAGCCTCGACTACGGGCTCATCGCGGAGCAGGTGGCGCAAATCGATCCTAACCTGGCTATCCGCAATAAAAATGGGGAAATCGAAAGTGTGCGCTACAGCGCGATCAACGCGATGTTGCTCAACGAATTTCTCAAGGAGCACAAGGCGTTTCTCGAAGAGAAGCGTAAAGTGCAAAGATTGGAAGCGGCCCTCGACACAGTAAACCAGCGCTTGAAAGAGCAAGAGGCAAAAATCTCAAAGGTAAGCGCGCAAGTCGAGGAAAGCAGGCCCGCGCTGCAAGTTGTAACGAACAATTGATAGGGTCGTATATTGTCGCTTGGCTCTCCGCGGCGAGCCTCGATTGTGGTTAGACGTTTAACACAAACGCCTCTACAACAAATGACGTCTTGGTACGTCTCTTTCTCGCCGAAGCCAGGCGTGATAGTCAGACTTTCCGTCCGAATTTTTTCTCAAGCTCGGCAAGCGAAATCTGGATCATGGTTGGCCGGCCGTGAGGACAGCAGTACGGCAAATCGCAGTCGAGTAAATCTCGGATCAGTTTCTCTATCTCAAGATAACCCAAAGGGTCATTCGCCTTCACCGCGTAACGGCAAACGGTTTTCGCGATCATTTCTTCACCCAGGCGCATCGCTGAGGTGCTGTTGCCCGCCCCTTTTAGATCGTCGATCACTTTACGCAGGAATTGCGTCGCATCCGAGAGATTCAAAAAGGTCGGCAGACTATCGATCTTGAACGTGGCCGGGCCAAAACTCTCAATCCCGATTCCCATCCTTTGCAAAATTGATAGGTTGCGCTCAATCCAATCCGCATCGCGGGGTGGCATCTCGAACGTCTGCGGCAAAAGCAATTTTTGAGTTGGTACGCCTTGTTCTTCCATTCTACGCCGCAATTCTTCGAAAAGAATCCGCTCGTGTGCCGCATGCTGATCAACAAGCACAAGCCCGTCCGCATTTTCCATGAGGATGTACAGCTTGCTTAGCACACCAATAATTTGGAACTGCTGTGCGGCAGTTTTACTACTGCGCGGTTCTGAATGCACGGCTGGCGCATCGCCTGCGGGCGTGGCCGGCAGGCGGGGCGCCTGCGGTACCATACGCGTGGCTGACTCCCAGCCGGGATCAACGCCCCCGGCTACAGGACCCAGGTTTGGTAGCTCCCGATTGGTTGCTTCCGGAGCCGATACTTCGGGGCGCAGCGTAAGATCGGGAGCCACTTTTCCAACGACGACAGCAGCGTGAGTGAATGGCGCTTGAAATTTTTCCTGCCAGCCGGCCCGAGCGCGTTCCAATGCTTGTTGAATGCGGGAAACAACCGCTTCGCGGACGCTGTTGGGATCACGAAAACGCACTTCGCGTTTCGCCGGGTGCACATTAACGTCGACCGCTTCGGGATCGATTTCCAGAAATAGAAACGTAACCGGGTATTGTCCTTTCATTAGCGCAGTGTGATATCCTTCGCGGATTGCCGCAGTAATCAGATTGCTTTCAATCGCACGCCCGTTCACGAAAACCAGCTGTTGACTACGCGTCTGTCGGCTCAGGCCAGCCTGCCCGATAAAACCGGTGATTCGCATTTTGCGCGAATCATTGTCACTCAGTTCCACAAGACGTTGCAGCAGGTCAGCGCCGTACAAATCACGGATCCGATCGCTGAGCGATACCGCGGCCGGCAGTTGGAATGACATACGATCGTCGCGCATCAACGAGAACCCGATCTCGGGGTGACCGATCGCCTGTAGATGAATCTGATGTTCGACGTTCCGGCTCTCGGTGTTTTCGGAACGAAGAAATTTCCGGCGCGCAGGCAGGTTATAGAAAAGCGAGCGCACTTCTATTTGCGTTCCCGGGGCTTCCCCGCTGTCGCGCACAATTTCAATCTTGCCGCCGTTAACAATAATTTCAGTTCCTGCGATGGCGCGCCCTTCGCGCGTGGTCAGGCGGAATCGCGACACACTGGCAATGCTTGGCAATGCCTCGCCGCGGAATCCCAGAGTTGCGACCGCCTGAAGGTCAGCAGCTGAGCGAATCTTGCTCGTTGCGTGACGTTCCAGTGAAAGCAGCGCGTCATCGCGATCCATGCCACAGCCATCATCGATCACGCGAATCAGCGAAATCCCACCACGCCGAATCACGATGTCGATCTTGCGAGCACCGGCGTCGAGACTGTTTTCGACCAATTCCTTTACCACGGAGGCAGGACGTTCCACCACTTCCCCCGCCGCCACCTGGCTGGCCACGGTCTCAGAAAGCAATCGGATCCGGCCCATTGTGTCTCGCAGATTGTAAATTCCAGATTCTCGATTGCGAAGAAAATCAACAGAACGGAGGTCGAAAACATCAAGATCCGCCCGCCGATTGTGGACTCCACAACGTTTTGTGCTCGAACGTGACTGTAGCGTGCGCTGTCTCAACGCAACGTTCGCTGTGGAGTCGGCGTTTTTTTGACTTCAGTACCTCGCAGCGGTATTTTTCATAGCGATGATCGACGTCACCGACAACGCTGTTCGACAACTTCAAAGCTTGCTTTCCCAGCGAGGGGAAAGCAAGCAAAAGGGTCTCAGAGTGCACGTGGCCAAAGGCGGCTGTTCAGGTCTACATTACGAGATGAGGCTCGACGCCCGAAAAAACGGAGATGCGATAGTGGAGCGCGATGGCGTGCAATTTCTTATCGACGACGAAAGCGTCCCCTACTTGCGCGGGGCGACTCTGGATTTTACCGACGGTTTGACCGGCACAGGTTTTCGAATCGTGAATCCAAACGCATCGCGTACGTGTGGATGCGGATCGTCCTTCGAAGCGGCGCAGTGAACTTTGGATCGGAAACTTTTCGCGCGCTGAACTGATGGACTATGGCACTCATCCGTACGACCCGTACGACGAGCCGTACGCGCGCCCGCCACAGCGGGTCAATTATTTTGCCTGGACCGTCGCAATTCTACTGCTGATCGGGTTCGCGCTGGCAGCGTGGCTGGGAAGTTTCTACATTTTTAGTCAACCGGAGCGGCCAGACAGCTATCGGATACTGCAAAAGCTGCACAAGATCGAGGCGCCGAAACGCTTCGAATTAACGGCAGCGCCGGCCGGCGAATTCCTTAACGCGAGCCAGCTTTACGAGCGTTACGTAGGTATGGGCGCTGCGGAGCTTGCTAGGACGAATGCCGAGTTGTTGCGCAATTACATTCGAAATTATCAACAGGTCCGCGGCCTCGTTCCGTACGTAGTGGGTCGATACACGATTATTGCAGTGCGAGAACTCGGGCCCGCAGATGTGTTTCCATATGGTATGGCGGCCCTTACCGCTGCAGTAGATAGCGGCACGCTCTTGATGGAACACGTTTATCCTGCGAAACCCGAGGCCCTGCCCCTGATGAAACAGACGCTCACTGTCGGGTTGGAAGTGAAACTGGAACGCACACACGACATCTCCGCAGTGGTTCATGCCGAGCGTTTGGCTGATGGGCGAATTCTGGTCACGGTCGTTCCCCTGCTTTACGGAAGTTATACGGTCACTCGTGGTCTCGGCACGTTTCGTCTTGAGCCGCCGCCGGCTCTTAATCTGGCTGCGGGTTGGCCCTTGTTTAAATCGCAGGAACGCGCTTCGGTCGAAAAAAGACTGGCTGAATACCGGCAAAAAATGGCAGTCGCTCAAGCCGGCCCGATCCCGATACCGGGCTTGAGCACAAGTGCCACTCCGCCGCCGGCCAAAAATGAATTGGTTCGAATCGAACAAGCCAGGCCTGTTGCGCCACTTGCCAAAACTCCGCCAGTCGTGGCTGCCAACGACAAGGCTGCCAAGCCGACGCCAGTTCCGAAGGGTAAAAAAGGCAAAAAACAAAAAGCGGAATCTCCTGCACCTTTGTCGGCGCCGGTAGTCGCGCAGGGTAAACCTGTGGCGGCCACTACGCCGATCACGGTGGCCTCTGCGCTTGCTCCTCCGAATGCCTTAAATCTCCCTATCGGCGCGCAGGTCTCTGCATCTAAAACTCCCGACGCTGGTGGCGCACCGGTGGTGGCACAGAATTCACCGGTTGCGATGGCTACATCGGTACCAGTTTTGCCTGCCCAACCGGCTCCGCCCGAGTCATCCAACGTAGCCCTGGCCTCAAACGCCGGTGGGGGTAGTTGGAAGACATTTCCAGCCGGGAAAATGCCGCTGGGACGACTTATCGGCACCGGTGATTTGAATGACGTGGCAGACCACGGACTCGCTGGCGAACGCATTTATTTGAAAGGACAATTCGTAGTAAATTTCTCCGACGCCAACAAAGCCGTGTTGCGTCCGCGCGCGTCCCTAACAAGCAAAGTGCTGCATTTCG
>JBLMXD010000017.1:0-3131 GCA_050257575.1 Alphaproteobacteria bacterium
CGCCCCGGCTCATCGCTTCCTCGGAAAAAATTCAGAAAGAGCTTGGCTGGCGGCCGCAGTTTCAGTCGCTTGATGCCATCATCGACAGTGCCTGGAAATGGCACCAAAAGTTTCCACGCGGCTACGAAGATTAGGTTGAATGCCGTAGAGTCCGCTGTCCTCAGCGGAAATCCCTTTGCTGCGCTCGAGGTGATGCAATGAGGACAGCGGAAACTCCAGCCTGACCGATCTTCTGTCTGAGCTTCATCTCAGGTTGTCACATGAAGCGGCAGCAAAAGCTGCTTCGACTGCTTCGACTCCCAGATCGTTTAACCTCCTATTCGGCGCCCGGAGGACTCGCACATTGTTGTTACGAGGCGCCCAGATGTCGGGATCTGTTGGACCGAAGAGCAGTACGCATTGCGCGCCCGCCGCGGCCGCGATATGCGAAATTCCGGTGTCGTGCCCAATAAAGATCGATTGCTCGAGGACGGCGGCAAGATGAGGCAGCGGTAGGTTTTTTGCGAAAAAGACATTCCGATCGCGCCACTCCCTTTGCAATTGTTTCCTCTGGGCTTCGTCTGCCTCACCCGAGATTACCAGTATGCGTTCGATGTTTGAGCAATGAGGGGCCTGTGAAAACAGGGCAATCCAATTTTCCAGTGGCCAGTTCTTGTGCGAGCTGCCGCTTCCCGGATGAACGGCAATAACTGGTTTTGACGGGTTGCTGAGAAATTCGCGCGCAAACTCTCTATCCGACGTCGAGGGAAAAATCTTCGCACTGAGGTCAGCAACTTCGATTCCCAACTCGTCGATAGGCAGCGCAAGCTGCTGCGCGGCGTGACCGGCGTTTTCGAGAATTCTGGCGGGACCGCAAACAAGATTTTCAACGCCGCAGCGGCGTAGATTTCTTTCAAAAATCCCGTCGGGATCGAACAGGTAACTGACGATCAGATCGAAACTTGCGAAATAATCCGCCAGCGCGCCCGGTAATTCTGAATTTGGAGCAAAGAATCTGCTAAGCGGCCCGTATTCAATCGAGCGCACTTCCCGTGCGTAAAACCTCTTCTCCGCTAGTGCCGCGATGTGCTTGTAACCGAGAATTTCGATATGCGCATTCGGCCGGGCGTCACGCAGCGCCTTGAGCGCTGGTAACGTGAGGACGAAATCACCAATCGCGCCGCCGCGGATCACCAGAATCCGATCCATCTGTCACTGTAGCGGTGCTCTATGAGCGCCGAAACCAATGATTGGGTATCCCCAGCGGTCGCAGACCGCCGCCACAAATTTAGTACTGCGCAAAGGTGAATCCGAGAATCACGGCGCCGTAAACGAACGCGATTGCATGCATGCAGCGCCACCGAAAGACGCTTCTTGCGCTCCAGTCGATTTGATCTCGAAGAACGTACGGGATCGCAACCCAAAACAGACCGGCCACAATAAGCAGGTAAGCAAACACAGTCACCAGCAAGCGGCTCGTTTCGTAGCGCAAAAAAGCCGCGTCGAGGAGCGGTTCTGCTGCCAGCAAACAAAGGATTCCAAGGGCACGTACGGCGAGGAATTCGTCTACGAAGAGCAGCGCGAGTACATAACCGATCGGCAGGGCGATCAGGAGCGGACGACGGAAATTCGAAAATTCGCCCATCTGGATAGTGGCCAGCAGCCAGAACGTCCATATCAGGCAGATGGTGAGCAGCACGATCCCGGCAACGCGGGATCGTGGAAACCGCTTCGCCACGGTGGCGAAGTCGGGTTTTATCAGGCCAATCAGGCCGACGACGACGAGGAAAGCACCCGCGGCAATGCCCGCGTTGTAAAGGGAAAAATGGTAAATCATGCGTGGAAGTTGACTGCTGGCGTGTGAGTGTCGGTAAGGTGGCGCAAGTTTTCAACCGGCGATTCAGAGGCGCTACTCAACGAGGGGCGTCCCGTAGAGGCTGAAGCCGTTCGCGCGTTCGATTCGCACATTCACGAGGTTTCCGACGAGCTGGTCTCCTATACCCGTCCGCTGCGAACGCATTGGTGGAGGCGGGAACACCACGATCTTGTTCGTGCGAGTACGCCCCGTTAGCCGTTCCTTGTTTGTTTTGCTCGGGCCTTCGCAAAGGACCTCTACTTCGCTGCCGACCAGGCGTTCGAGAATTCGGTGATTCGATTGGTTAACAACTTTAAGCAAATCCTGGTTTCGCTCTTCCTTAACGGCTTCATCGATTTGGTACGGCATCGCCACGGCCGGAGTATCGCTTCGCGGTGAATAACGAAACACAAACGCATTATCGAATTGGATTCTTTCAACCAAATCCCGTGTCTGCCGATAGTCGTCTTCTGTTTCACCCGGGAACCCGACAATGATGTCAGTGGTGAGCGCGATGCCACGGCGCGCGCGCCGGATTCGTCCGACCAGATTCGTATATTTCTCTGCGGTATAGGCGCGGTGCATCGCTTTGAGAATTCTGTTCGACCCGGATTGCAATGGAAGATGCACGTGCTCGGCAAGTTTCGGCAGACGCGCGAACGCGTCGATCAAATCGTCGCGGAAACCAATCGGATGAGGCGAAGTGAATCGGAGTCGCTTCAGACCCTCGACTTCGTGAACCGCTTCGAGCAATTGCACGAACGGAGATTTGCTGTCGATCTTGGGAAACTCATGGCGACCGTAAAGATTTACGATTTGTCCAAGAAGCGTGACTTCTTTGACGCCCTGCGCGACCAACTTACGAACTTCGTCAACAATATCGCCGATAGGACGGCTGCGTTCTGCGCCGCGCGTCTGCGGCACGATGCAGAATGTGCAGTGCATGTTGCATCCTTGCATGATTGAGACAAACGCAGTCGCCTGTCTAGGCGCGAGATCCTGGTCGCAAATCGTCGATTGCGAACCAACTTCTTCCGCTACATCGACAATCGCGCAGCGCAGGTCATCCATCCTGTTGTAGCCGGAGTCGGTGATCCCGGCATCGCGTGTCGCCTTTGCCTCCACCAGCTTCTCCACGTACTCGGCAACGCGGTGAAATTTTTGCGTTCCGACGACAAGATCAACATGCGGCAAATCTCTTAATAGCGCCGCACCGCGCGCCTGCGCCATGCACCCGAGAAACCCGAACACCATCTGTGGCCGCTCTCTGGCCAGCCGCCCGAGCATTCCCATTTTA
>JBLMXD010000018.1:0-6271 GCA_050257575.1 Alphaproteobacteria bacterium
AACGACGTTCTTTGTAACACAATAAAATAATTTGTTAGGCGTGATCGGCTGGACGATCGGACCTTTGTACTGGGTGCCGTCGTAGCTGAAAGCCGCGGCGCGATACAATTTGCGCGCCAGCGCGATTCCTCCACCGGCCGCAGCGAGCCCGACTGTGCCTAGGACAAATGCGCGGCGCCCCATCGTCGGAGTAAATTCGTAACCCTGGTCCCCGATCTTTTGCCTCGTTAAATATCCAAACCCGCCAACCAGCGTGCGCTCAAACCCGAAGACGCACAGCGCGAAACCTACGAGCGTGACCAGACGCGCCGCTTCGATGGGGAGTCCGATGTAGCTTGTGCCGAGGACCGGCCACAACGCTATCGCAAACACAAGAATCGGGAACAGAATGAACACCGGTACAGTCCAGAAGGCCGAAGAGCGCTTTGGATCGCGCCGCACGAACAACGCGAAAATCGCGCCGGCGATTGCGCCGACCAGAAGCTGGCCGCCTATTGTCGATCCCACGCCAAGTTGCTTCAGATGATTGTAACCCCCTACATTGCCCATCAGCGATAGAAATGGGCCGGGGGGAATAAAAACCGAAAGACGATCGCCAATGATTGTAAGCGGTGTAGCTACGCCGAGCATAGCCAGCAACAGCATCACACTTGTCATCACGATGGCGGCGACAAATCCGGCCAGTAATCCGGTGCAGATAGTCTTTCCTCTGCTCACGATGCGGCAGCGTAACGCGCTTCGTGCTGCGGCTACAACATCGAACATCCAAATTCGAATATCGAATTTAAAACGCGCCCTTTGCTTCGTTCGGCATTCGGTGTTGGATGTTCAGTGTTCTATGTTTGTTTCCGCTTTAAGAATTTTCCGGACCCGCTCGACCACCATTGCGGCCTTGACCTGGTTCATGCAGGCGTGATCGAACGGGCATTGGCTCAGGCGTCGATAATTGCACGGCGAACAGGGCAGGTCGACGCGCACAACCGATTCCGGCCGCTGGTAGGGCCCGATGTGAACCGGATTCGTCGGACCGAATACACTTACCACCGGTTTGCCCAGCGATGCGGCGACGTGCATCGAGCCGGAGTCATTCGTTACGGCCACGTCCGAGCGTTGAATTAGTGCGGCAAGATCGGCCGGCGTAGTTTTGCCGCAAAGATTGCAGGTTCCCGGCGCGGCCGCTGCAATTTGCCGGCACCGCGCTTCATCGCGTTTCGTTCCCGTGAGGGCGACGGCGAATCCTTCACTTAAAAAGTGCCGCGCTACACCGGCAAATCCGTCGATCGTCCAATGTTTCGTTTCCCAAATCGTCCCGGGGACCAGAACAACCAGCCGTTTCGACGGGGGCACGCCATGTTCCTCAAGCAATCGTTCAACATTGCCGATCGTTTCCGGCGACAGGTGGATCGCGAGGTCCGGCGGTTGATCGTCGAATCCGAGCAACGAACCGACCCAGAGGTAACGGTCAATCGCGTGAACATCGAGCGTAGGAATGGGAATACGATGTGTGTACGCGATCCAAGAACCTTCGCGAGCCCCACGCCATCCGCGGTTCGGGATGTTCCTGAGATGATGCTCCGCAGAAATTGTGCGCGAGAACTTGATAGGCCGATCAAATCCGATGCGGACTCGCGCGCCGCTAGTGAGCGCGAACAAAGCCGAGCGCACCTGGCCGTGCATGTCCACAACCAGATCGTACCTCGCACGACGGATCTGTTTGAGCATATCGAAAAATCCCAGCATCGCGCGCCATCGCTGGCCGGGCTTTGAGAAGTCGCGCCGCGCAAAAAGCACCACGTTTGATAGTGCGGGATGATGGCGAACCACCTCTGCGTTTTCAGGCGTGATCAGCCAATCAATCCGCGCCCGCGGATAACGCGCGCGCAGCTTCACCAGCACCGGGATCGTGTGCACGACGTCGCCGAGCGCCGACGGTTTGATCAGCAATATGCGCGAGAATTCGGCAGACTGCAGATCCGCTGCGCCACGATTTTTGAACTCTACGTTTTCGATCCGGCGATTCAATTTTGAAGAAGGTAAATCAAGACGACTATTGCCGCCGTTAAAATTGCAGAGTTCTCGCGGCACCGGCACACTGTCCCCTCTCCCTTGTGAGAAGCGACCCGAGCTTTGCGGCTACGCCGCCTTTTTCTCGCCGGACAACGCCCCGCGAAGTTTTTTCATCCACGCCGAGAGTCGATGCCTATTCTGTTCGCGCCGCACAACGGCTTCGCTCGTGACCCAGTTGAATTGGATCACACGACGTGGTCCCGAAAACGGCTTATGGCCATGCCAGGAATTATTGCTGCGACGGAACGCCAGCAGCGTGCCTTCCATGGGCGGCACTTCAAGGATCATATCATCGAGACTGTTTCCGGAACGAAGCAATCGGAGCTGGCCGCCAGCGGATTCCCACCCCGCGTTCATATAGATCAGGATCGTTATGATTTTCGTCTCGGAATCGGTGTGGATCTTGCCGTCTTTTTCACTGCACCGGCCGCGGACGGTGATCATGTCCGGTCGATTGGTCAGATCGATCGCGAATTTTTCTTCAAAGGCTTTGCGAAATTCATCGCTGCGCATTTCCTCGACGAGCTTCCCAAAAGCCGGGCCGTAACTGACTTCGCCCAGTGGAAAGCTGCCGGGTCGGGTTACCTCGGGATAATGGTCGTGTATCGCTGAGCGTGCGTCCGCCTTCACAAATTCGGGCACAATCAGAAATTCAAACGGCTCTCGCGTAAGCGGTGTGGCGCGGAACCTCTCTAAATCGAGCATCGAAACCATGCGCGATGTTACACCAGGGAACGAGGGCTTCCAAGCCGTCGCAGAAAGACCGCGGGCAGGAAGCCCTTACCGCCTGGGACTCGCGGCCACCCGCAAGAGTGTCGCAACGATCCGGCCGCCGGCCACGAACGTTCCACGCAATGTACCCGAAACTTTCGATTCGCCGCCGGCGCGGCGGCGATGGTTAACCGGTATTTCGAGGATCCGCAGCCCCGCGCGCGCAGCTTTCATCTGCATTTCCAAGTTCCAACCATAGGTCTCCTCGCACATCTCCAGTTTCTCCAGAGCGTCGCGGCGAACCGCGCGAAACGGGCACATGTCGGTGTAACGAACACCGTAAAGCAGCCGCAGAATCAATCCCGCAGCTCGCCCTGACACAATTTGCTGGAAATTCATGCTGCCGGGCTGGCGTTGTCCGCGGGTGCGCGAGCCGATCACAAAATCGTGTGTTCCACGCACAATCGGATCAACGAGCTGCCGGATGAATGCTGGAACGTCGCTGCCGTCGCCATCGAGAAACACTACGATCTCGCATTCCGGAGAAAGCGCGCGAACGCCCGCCGCGCATGCACGCCCGTATCCTCGCGGCGCAGTTACGACACGCGCGCCTGCTTCTCGTGCGCGGTCGGCTGTGCGATCCGAGCTGCCATTATCGACTACGATCACTTCATGAAGCACGCCGGTCGAGATACATTCGCGCACCACGCCAGCGATCGGTTCTTCCTCATTCAACGCCGGTATAACGACACAGACATTACTCATCGTAGAACGAGCCACGCGCAGGTGAAGTAGATCACCAGCGCCACGATGTCCGCCAGTGCGAGTGTCACCGGTCCGGCAGCGATTTTGGGATCGAGCTTCAATCGATGCAGCAGCGACGGAACGCCCAGGCCTATGAGAGACGCACTCACTAGCGAAAGCGTTATGCTTCCTCCGATGACAAACGCTCCAGTCGCGTCGCGTCGCCATGCCCAGACGATCACGGCAACGAGTACGCCGCAAGCAATACCTAACAATAGAGCGGTTGCAATTTCACGGCGGAACGCAGTCTTAAACCAACTCCAGGTCACCGGTGCGGACCGTAACGATTGCGTGGTTACGCTCATCGATTGAGCGCTCACACTTTCGTTCAGCCCGAGCACCATGATCAAAAAAAACGCGATCACCAGACTGCGTGCCAGCGTCACTTCGAACAACCCGGCCAGGATGGCGCAAATCGTTCCGGCGGTGACTGTCACCAGCAGCCACGGAAATCGATATCGGAACACACGGAGCGGCGACGCGTTACGTACCTGCGCGAGGTGAAACCCGAGGGCTTCGAAGAAGTCATCGCGGGCCACGTCACGCTCGTCTTCACCGGTTTCGAGCACGCTTTCCATGAAGACATCCGTATCAACCACGCCGATGACACGCCGTTCATTATCAACAATCGGGAAGGCCAGGAATTTGTAGAGAACAAAAAAGTCGCACGCCTCAAGCACAGTCGCTTCCGCGGGCAACGCAATCACGCGCGGCACCATGATCTCACGCAACACAACCGCGGGCGGAGTGGTCAGTAGACGGCGCGTCGGGACCACTCCCACCAGCCGTTTCTCTGCATCAACCGCATAAAAATAGATGACCCGCTCACCCACGCCTTCGCGCCGGATCTTCTCTAGAGCTTTCTCGACACTGGAGCCGGCGTCGAGCAATGGGAAATCCGTGCGCGAATAGTTCAGCGCCGGCGCGTTTAAATCGACCGCGCCGAGAATCTTCATCGTTGCATTTTTGTGCCGATTCTCTCCTTGGGCAAGGGTCAGCGGCCGACCAAATCGTTGTGGACGTTTTGATTTCGATGCTTCACTTCCACGCGGTGCACAATGCCTTTGTTTTTTAGAATTTCCGTCGCTTCACTGAAGTAATCGCGAATGTCCGATTGGGTACGGATCCAGTCTATGTAACGGGCGATGCCATCCGCAAGGTCGACGGTCGCTTTGTAGCCGGCGGACTGCGCCAGCGTGGTATCGCTGGTGAGATGGCGCATCTCGCCGGGGCGAAAATCACCGTTGAGTTCGGGCGGAATACCGATCTTCAGGATGTCGCCGAGTTGCTCGGCGATTTCGCGAATCGGCGTTCCGTGAGCGCTGCCGATATTTACGGGCAACCCGTCGAGCTTGTCACTCTCAGCAGCGAGCAGGTTCGCACGCGCGATATCTTCTACGAATGAAAAGTCCCGTGTTTGCTCTCCGTCTTCGTACAGGACGGGCGGCAAATTGTTGAGCAGTCGGGTACAGAAAATTGCGATCACCCCGGTGTAAGGATTGAAGATCGACTGGCGTGGGCCGTACGTGCAGGAGTACCGCAGCGCGACGGTGGGAATGCCGATCTGTTTTCCCCAGAGCAGCACCAGGCGCTCCTGATCCACTTTTGTGAGCCCATAAACCGTTTCGCCGCCGACCGGCGCGGTCTCGGGTGTAGGAACGCTTTTCGTAATCGCACCGCATAACGGGCAATGGACCTCCCAATCGCCACGCCGCAGTTGCTCGATTGAACGAACACCCGGGAAAACCAGCCCATGCTTTGGACACTCTCCCGCGCCTTCGCTGTAAACGGCTTGCGAGCTCGCGACGATAATCTTTTTGATTGGCAAGTTCTTCTCACGAATGACCTCTAGCATCTGCGCCGTGCCCAGCGAATTCACGTGCACAAATTTCGCCATCTCCGGCATGTAACCGCCGTACGCTGCCTGGTGAAAAATGACATCGATACCGTCAAGCGCGGCAGTAATTGTGTCGCGGTCGCGAATGTCGCCCTGGATGAATTCCGTTCTCGGATTAATCCATGCCGGCTTGCCGCGCCGGTGCGTTTGCGGCTCAAGATTGTCGAAGCCGCGGACTTTCCAGTCCTTGCTTACGAGGAGATCAACAACGTGCGAGCCGATCAAGCCCGCTGCGCCGGTGACGAGTGCGTTTGTCATTTCGTTTTGGAGGCGTTTTGTGCCAAACGCCCCTTATTTTTCGGTGCTTGGCACAAGCGTCGCTACAACAATTTGTTGTTCAGCTGACTTAAAGTTTTCATCCGTCTAACCAGGCCGCCCAGAAAACTTCTCGTGCTTGGAGCAACGCTGTCGTCTTCCGGTCCATTCAATAGTTCACCGCACAATCGCCTCAAGCTTGCTTCGTCATCAACATCATATCCCGACGGCAGAAGTTTCACTTCCAACCCAATCTGCGTTGCGCGCTGCGTCGTCTGGTCGAGTACGTATTCCGTGCTCCAATCAATGTTTTCGAAGAGTTCCCGGTAAGGTTTTTTGATTCCGATTAAATAGTAACCTCCGTCATCGCTTGGACCTAAAACAACCCTGTTCTCCGAGGAAGCCAGAAGGGTTAACGCATGCGTAAAGTTACCTGACGGAACAGTTGGGCTGTCGGAGTCAATGAGGCAAACCGCTTCAAAACCGCATTTAAACAAATCTTCCGTGGCAAAATAGAGACGTTCTCCAAATCCGCTG
>JBLMXD010000019.1:0-4516 GCA_050257575.1 Alphaproteobacteria bacterium
CTATCACCAGCACATGGTCGTCCGATTGCCTTATGAGCTTAAGCACGAGTGCAGCCGTACCAACCGAGTAGAGATCTTGTGGAGATGGATCTTCTTTCGCCTCGTCACGCTGTGCCAGAACTCCTATCACCTTCGTTCGCGGCAAAGTATCATCGAGCAGTTTTAGCGACGCGGCGCGTTGGACGTTGAGTGGAATGACCGTACCCGGAAAAACCACGAAGCTGCGCACCGGCAGAATCGACAACTCTTCGGGAATACGAGGCGTTCGGCTTTCGTCCACGCCGCCCATCGCGACGGTACTCTGGTCGCCTGGCTTGGAGTCCACGGCCGGTTGTAACGCGTTCAGTTTTTCAGCGTTCATGATTCATTTCGTAACGGAAGTGAAATCCAGAGCAAGCCGTTGCGCTGCTCGGCATGCGCTTTGTCGGCTTCCACTTCAACGGGCAAATTGATTTCGCGCTCGAAAGGTCCGTAATCGATCTCCATGGCGAGCAATTGCACCGTGTGTCCTTCTGCACCGGTGGGTTCCGGCAGTTCGCGTGCTCCACGAATGACAACGCGGCGCGGTTCGACTGTCAGATCGATCAGCGAACGGTCGACTCCCGCAAGATCAACACAAATGCGGATGCACTCTTCGCAACGATAGGCGTTGATGGCTGGTTCCCAAGGCCGCAACGCAAACTGGGGAAATTGGGAGCGGGAAAGTTCGTACGTGATGTCGTGCAAGGCGCCCTGAAGCCAGCGTAGTTTGATGTTCTTTATCGGATCCATTCAGAAACTAAACTTCGACCTACGCGCCTGGTTTTCAACAGAAGCCGGAACCAATTGCCATAAAGCAAACGCCTTTCCAGATGAATACGCCTTCGATGCCGTAGCTGCGTGCCTTCTTCCTGCAGTTGTCGCCCTGCGAGCGACGCAGGACTGCGCTTCCCACAGGGAAGCCGCCCACAGATTAACCGAACGGAGTTACTTCACCTTCCCGGGGCCCCACAGAGCTCGACCCGGTTTCGCTCCGGTGTGCTCTCCGTCCTTGATCACTTGGACGCCGTTTACCAAAACATGCTTCACGCCAGTGGCGTATTGATGCGGTTTTTCAAAAGTGGCGTGATCGGCGATGGTCGTCGGATCGAACACCACCACGTCAGCAAACATTCCCTCTTTGAGAAATCCGCGATGATCGAGGCCAAGGTTCGTCGCCGGCAGCCCGCTCAACCGATGAATCGCATCGCTGAGTGAAAGAACTTTTTCGTCGCGTGCATACTTTCCCAGCACACGGGCGAAATTCCCGTAAGCACGAGGATGCGGATTGGATTTTGTGAACGGCGGTTCCGGCGCTTGCGATGCTTCGTCCGAGCCGAAGGAAATCCACGGCTTTCGCAATTCTTTTTTCACGTTGTCTTCCGACATTAAGTAATAAACGGTGCTTATGCGCGATTCGTCTTCCGCGATCAAATCCATGGCCGTGTCGATTGGATCTTTCCCGCGCATTTTTGCTACTTCAGCAAGCGTCTTACCCGTGAGCGGCTTTAGTTTCTCCGACTTGAATCCGACCAACAGAATTCTGTCCGGTGAACCCGCATCGAGATAAAGATTTTCCCATTTGTCGCTGTCGACCTGCACTTCGGCCTTGATTTTCTCGCGTGTAGCCGGGTCACGCAGCCGCTTAAACAACGCAGGATAACCGCCGTCCTGGGTCCACGGTGGTAAACAGGCGTCGAGCCCGGTGCCGGCTGCGGTGTACGTGTACATGTCAGCGGTGACTTTCAGTCCATCCTTTTGCGCGCGCTCGATGCGCGCGAGCAGTTCGTCTTCTTTCGGCCAGTTTTTTTCGCCGGCGGCTTTGATGTGATAGACCTCCGCCGGAATGTTTGCCTCGCGCGCGATTCGCAGCAGTTCGTCAAGGGCTTCAAACAGTTGATTTCCCTCGCTGCGCATGTGCGAGATGTATTTGCCCTGGTATTTTGCGGCGACCTTGCACAACTCAATCAATTCTTCCGTTTTCGCGTAAAACGCCGGTGGATAAATCAGAGAAGTGCCTATCCCGAGCGCGCCCGCTTCCATTTCCTTGCGCACCAGTTCGCGCATTTGATCCAGCTGTTCGGGCGTCGGCTGTCTATCCTCAAATCCGATCACGTATTCGCGAATCGTGGTCGCGCCGATGAACGACGCGACGTTGCACGAGATGCCGTGTTTCTCGAGATACTGCAAATACTCGGCAAGCGTGTTCCATTTGACGTCGTACTTGATGTCGGTCTGTGTGCCCAAAATATGCTTGCGCACACGATCGTTCACAGGGCCCATCGATTCGCCTTCGCCCATGATCTCCGTTGTCACGCCCTGCCGGATTTCACTCTGCGACCGGCCATCCTCGATCAAAGACTCGGTCGACCAGGAAAGCATGTTTATAAACCCCGGGGCGACGACGAGTCCTTTTGCATCGATCACCGTCTTCGCTTTGGCCGATTTGAAATCGCCGATACCCGCGATGCGATCGCCCCGAATCGCGACATCGGCCTGTCGCGGCTCGGCGCCAGAACCGTCGTAAACCGTACCGCCCCGGATAATCACGTCGACGTCCCGGGTACCCGGCGACTTCTCCTGTGCGAACGTGGTAAACACGATTGTCAGGAATGCTCCAAACCAAAACAAATTTCGTTCCATCAAGCGGGTGACGGTATCGAACCCTGATCCCGATGCAAAATGCTTTGCTGTTGCGTCCGTGGTCCACGTCGGATCTGACTGCAATCGACGGTTTTTCATTGCGCCGAGACAGCGCACATTACAGTAACCGAGACCTGCCCCGTTTCAGCAGAAGCGACCCGCCGGGGCAACCGAGTCCGCTGTGGAAACCGAATCCTACAGAAAGCCTCGCTGAGTAGAGCTCGATATCTCTGATGAACCAGCAGGCAACGCGTCGCCGCGGACGCGGCTTCGCGACAAGAGGGAAAATCAAAATCGAAGAAAGGGGAAGATTTGATGAAAGCCACAATGAATTCGAAACGTCGGACACCAGTATTGCTATCGATCCTTTGCGCTGGCCTTGTTGCAAGTTTTCTGGGCGGATGTGCAGACGGACCGTACGTCACTGCGTATGACACCGGATATTATCCAGCAGGATATTACACGCCAAACTCCTATGATTATTATTACGGCTACCCGGCATCGTACTATTACGGGCCCGGCTACACTCGTACAGTAGTACGTTCCGGGGCGCGCTATAGCGACGCCTACGGGCCGCGATACTACACCAGGAGTGTTTACGGCGACTGGTATTGATTTGCGACGCGCGCTTGGTTGACGCATCAGTGTCATCCCCATCATTTGGCGGATGTGCTGATGCGCGCCTTCTTTTTTGCTTGCGTTTGGGTATGCGCTCACGTCAAATGAGCGCCCCAAATGCTTGTCATAGCGATACTGGAAAGATGTCGGCGCGCCACAGCGGTGAGTCGATTGTTGCTGTGCGTTGGGCTTTTTGCACTTTTTGCTAGCGGATGCGCCGACGCGTATCACGCCAACCTGAGCGCGAATCGCACTGGTCTGGCACGATACAATACTTATTACGCGCCGGATTATTACCCGTACTATCCGTGGGATGGCTATTACGGCGGCGCGTACTATTACGATTACTGATTCGCAAATTAGCCAGCCGTCCAAACTGACTCTGCATTGACAGGATGGCATCACGTCGAAGGCCAGGTGACAGGAACGTTACCTTTGCGATCCAACGCCGCATTCGAATGGTTGTCTATTGTCGACATGAACATGGAAACCACTAACTCTATGCTGGCGCGCGCTTCTCGCTTCTTGAGCAATCGATATGCCTACAGGGCAAAACCCGATTACTTATCTGAGCTGGTTGCCTTCGGGGTAATTCTGTTCGTTGCCATCTGGCCGGTCCTGTTATTGGCGAACGCGATGTCGGCGGGTCCCAAATAAATACAAACAGGGAAATGGTCATGATTCCTCAAGTGCACACCTACGCGGATCTGCGGAAACAGATTCATGAGGACCTGCGAATCCAGCACCCCGAGTGGGTGCAGGCGAATGGTCAATCTCCCATGTGTGATTCTTACGAAGCGCGCTTGATCAAAACGCTTGAGACGTTGAAAAAAAGGGATCAAGCGGGTCCTATGACCGCGATCACAGTCAATTGAAGCAAGAAAGTGTTTGAGCCATGCGCGCTGCAGTTGTTTTCCGCGGCGCTACAGGATCATTCGGCAGGCTCGGACGGAGGCGGGAGCACGCCGTAGAAATACTCGCCATCATCGTCCCGCTGCGGCGACTTCATAAATACTTTTGTTATATCGCCGGCGGTCGGCCCACTGGGAGCTTTGAAAAGATACAAAGTAATTCGCACGTCATCGGCTCGCCCAGTGTTCAGGATCTTTAGTGGAAATGCATAAGTGAAAGCCTCGCCGCTCTGGACCTGCCGCTGGCTCTCGGGTCCATTGGTCGCCTCGAAAACGGTTGTCGTTAAGCCCGATGAATCTGTTCGCTCGCCAGTCACGTTGCCCGC
>JBLMXD010000020.1:0-3022 GCA_050257575.1 Alphaproteobacteria bacterium
ACAGCTCGCGCCATTAGCGTGGAAAAAGGCGGGATGTTTTCCGGCCAGCTTGCCATCGGTCAGATCGGCCTGACGCAGGGAGAATTGTTGGGAGAGCGCGACACAGCTTCGCCCGGGGCGGACTCCAATTTTCCAAATCCGGTGGCGCAACCGCTACCAGCGACATAGGAACGACCAGCATCAATGCAAAGACTGCATCCACGCAGTCCGTACGAGAGGCTCGGCGGTTACGTCCATCTGCCGCGTTTGATCGATAAGGCGAGACTGCACCGCAAAGGTTTGCTTGACGGGTACAACTACAAAACCGTCGGGTTCGACAAACATTTGCTCGCGTTTCTCAAAATCGACGGCGACGCGTTCGAAGAAGCGGCCAACAAGCTGGACGATGACGAGTCAATTCTGCACTGGGTGCAGAAGAACGGGACCGAACATTCGCCGGAAGCGATCGAACAATGGAATGAGGCAATGATTTCGCGTCACCCTGATACAGCCGCCAAAAAGGCGCGTTTCCTGCATTTTCTCAAAGAAGCCGGCGGCGCAACTCGTAAGGATATTCGAACCTACTTCGATCTGATCGAATTTGATGAGGGACGATTAAAGTAACGTGATTCCGTAAAGACGTTACGTCGGTTTACGTTTACTCTTGTAACCGTTTGTGACAATTTAACGCCGCGAAGCCAGAATTCTGTCAGCGTTCTCGAGTGTCTCCTTGCTTCCGATGTCGAGCCATAGACCGTTGATCTGGAACGTTTTCACCGGTTGCCGCGTGTAGAGCCACTGCACGAAACGACCCGGCTGATCCGCATTGTTCCCCGTGGCGAGATACGTTCTCAAAAGCGAGAGAACCGCTGGCGAGTAGTAATACAAAGCAATCGCGGCGAGTGTTCCCTGCGGTTTTTGCGGTTTCTCCTCAAACCGGGTGATGATTCCCTCCGTATCTACGGTGATGTTGCCGTATTTCTTGATCGCCTCAATATCACCCACATCGTACACGGCGACGGTTACTTCGGTGTCCCTGGCTTCGGCCACAAAATCTGCCAGCGAATCGGTGAACAGGTTGTCACCGGCAGCGACTAACAGGCTGTTTTTAGACAGACTCTCCCTGTTGACAACGAAATCGATATCCCCAATTGCGCCCAGCTTATCCTCGTCGCTGGTAGAACCGTCATTGACGACCTTGAATCGAAATTCAGGATGGCGTTTGTGATACTGCTGGCTCCACGCCTGGAAATCCGCTGCGAATTTGTCGTTTGTCACAACATAAATCGTTTCTACATCGGGAACGCCCGCGAGATTGTCCGCCAGCCATTCAATGATCGGTTTGCCCGCAACCGGAAGCAACGGCTTCGCTTTGTTCAGCGTCAACGGGTACAGGCGCGTGGCGTATCCGGCGGCGAGAATCAAAACGTTCATGAGATCAAAACAGTTCGCAGCAAAACAGGGAAACGCTCGTGTTTGACTACGGTTTCGGCGAGCCTCCGAGAATCACATTCTTTAGATGTTGCTGAATGCTCCGGACCCGATGCGAATCAGTAATCTTCCCAAGATTCGAGCCGTGGACGACGTATAGCGTGTCAATAGCTGCACCAGCCTGGGTGTTAATCCGAGAAAGCGGAATCAAAACATTTTCGCGATCGAGGCAGCTAAGCACATCGTAGAGCAACCCGATCCGGTCCGGCGCCTGAAACTCAACGAGCGTGTAAGTCGGATGGATCTTGTTGTCGATGGCGATGCGCGTCGGAAATTCGAATCCGACCGCCACACGACGGCTTGAGCGCCGTGCCTTTTCAATTAGCGGCACAAAATCGAAGCTCTCATCCTGGAGTGCCCGACACAAAGTTTGTTCTACGAGGCTGAAATCGCGCGGATGCGAAACCGGTTGGGCTTTTGTGTCGCAAACGCGGAAGACGCCGAGCACCACGTTATCGTCGCGCGGAAAAATGTCGGCGCTCAAAATGTTCAGCGGGACAACGGAAAAGGAACCCGCAACTTTTGCCAGGAGCCGTTCGCGTTCCCATGTGCAGAAGGTCATTACCGTATGCCCCTGCTCTGGCACGATCTTCCATTTGACTGCTGGAGCGAGCGGAGATCCCTTCGCACTCGAGACGTTCTCCAAAAATGACCGGAACAATTTCACGTGCTCGACGATCTCCGGTACATCCGTCGCACGAAAATAATGATCGGGCATTGACTCAAAATGGGCCTCGATCTCCTCTGCATAGTCTGGTGGAAGCTTGTCGGCAACAGAGGCGCGCAAGGTTTCACGCGCGATTCGGGTTCGTTCGTAATAGGATTTGCGATCGCTGAGGTAACGTGAGGTTTCGTGAAACAGTTGCCACACGAGCGATTCCTTCCAATCTGACCACGCTTCGGCGCTTGTGCCCTGGCCGTCGGCCAAAGTTAATAGCATGAGAGCATCGAGGTTTTTCTGGTCTTTCACGATTTGCGCAAATTCCATCACCGTGGTCGGGTCATCCAGGTTCCGCTGCTGCGCCATTCTGGATAGGGTGAGATGGTGATCGACCAGCCGTATCAACGATTTCCGCTCCTCGGACGATAATTGCAACCGCGCGGCGACGCGCTGGGCAAATAACGCGCTCGCCTCGGAATGCGGCCGGCCCACCGCCTTTCCACTGTCGTGCAAGAGAAGCGCGAGATACAGGATGAGCGGGTCCGCAAGTTGCTCAAATAGTTTCCGATAATGAATCAACTTTGGTTCATCGGTCTCCATCAGCGCATCAAGTTTGTCGATGCATACCAGCGTGTGCTCGTCGGCGGTATATCGGTGCAGGAACTCATGCTGCACCAGGCAGGTGAGCTGGCCGAACTCGGGGATGTAACGGCCGAGGAAATCGGTCCGATGCATCATCCGCAGGATGCGACCCACTTTGCCTTTCTGAGACAGAATCGATTTGAAAATCGCACGTGGTCCCCGAGCGTACTGGTACGTCCGGGTCACGTGGCGCAGGTTTCTGGTCAACAAGTCTTCCATTTCCGGGCTAAGATCGAGGTGGCGCTCCTG
>JBLMXD010000021.1:0-14915 GCA_050257575.1 Alphaproteobacteria bacterium
GACGGACGGCATTCCGTGACTCATACCCGAGCAGGGTTCGAGCTGATCGAATTTGGCGTTCCTATCGATGTGCTCTGGATGCAAATCTCCAAGCAGTCAGATGACCCCCAGCAATCATTCGGCTATTTTCAGCAGGGCAAGCTTCTCGTGCTTCTCGATCGTGGCGATTACTGGCAAGCGGGCCTCGTCATTCCCAAGGGTGGCTTTGAAAGGGTGAAAACAGGCGGCCTGTCTCAATTGCAAGATGATATCGCCAGCTTCGCCGGATTTCTGAGCGGCCGTCTGACGGAACTAGACGACTGGTCGAAAATCAGGTTGCTCACTGTGCAGATCAATCGTCTGCGGGACTGGTGCCGGGAAGGATTACTTTGTATCGGCGACTCGGCGCACGCCATGTCGCCGGCCGGAGGCGTTGGGATCAATCTGGCAATTCAAGACGCTGTCGCGACTGCAAACCTGCTGTCGGAGAAGTTGCGAAGGGGTCCGGTTTCGGTGGACGATTTGCGCAGGGTGCAGGCGCGCCGTGAATGGCCGACCCGTCTGATTCAGGGAATGCAGGTATTCGTTCATCGCCACGTCGTAACCGGTCAGGCGTCGGATCGCAAAAACTCGTTGCCCTTCGCGGTTCGGTTACTGAAAAGGTTTTCAGTTCTGCGGCAATTGCCCGCCCGTTTCATCGGCATTGGTCCGCGCCCCGAGCATGTTCGTAGTCCCGCTGCCGGGTAGGAAGAGAAAGGTGTTGGTTTTTCAGACAGCAAAGATGAAAACTGAATCGTTTTCAAACGCCGTAGTGCGCGACGTTCCATTTCTTTCCGCTAATCCTTCAGCTTCGCGTATGATCAGCGCGTTGGAGTTTCTGTTCGGCGCTTTCATCGTGATCGGACACAACGTCTTTCACATTGTGCCAAACGAAGTAATCGTTCTTTCTATAATCGGGTTGATATCAATCCAACTGCGCGACGGCAGGTTAGCTGCGATGGGATTCAAGTTGCCAGGATCGTGGGGCCGCATCGTGTTGATCGCAGTGGCAGCTGCGGCACTACGAATCATCATCGGTCAATTTTTGCTCGAGCCTCTCACCGACCGGTTCTGGCCGGCACCAGTCGCGCCAGCTCACGCCAACGAGATTACCGGAAATCTGAAGGTTGCGTTGCTGGCGTTGCTACTCGTCTGGACCTTCGCGGCGTTCGGTGAAGAAATAGTGTATCGCGGTTACCTCTTGAAACGTGCCGCTGATATCGGAGGCAGATCAGTAACAGCCTATTGGATAGGGATTGTGCTCGTCTCGGTCTTATTCGGTTACGGTCACTACTATAAAGGTCCCTCTGGTGTCATTGATTCCGGATTCGCCGGGTTGGTTTTAGGGGCTGCTTTCATGCTGGCAAATCGCAATCTTTGGGCATGCATCCTGGCTCACGGATTTATTGACACATTTGGAATCATCGACGCCCTTTTCGGATGGTCGAAGTAGTGATGGCTTTCGATATTTCCCGGATTCGCGCCGCTCACGAACGGATTCGGCCGTACATTCACCGCACGCCTGTGTTGACGAATTCGTGGCTGAATGACGCCTGCGGAGCGTCCCTGTTTTTCAAGTGCGAGAATTTTCAGAAGGTCGGTGCTTTCAAGGCGCGGGGAGCAACGAACGCCGTCTTTGCGCTCGACGATGCGACAGCGCAACGGGGCGTGGCGACGCATTCGTCGGGAAATCATGGGGCTGCTGTGGCGCGTGCAGCGAAACTTCGCGGTATTTCGGCGCACATCGTTATGCCGTCGAACTCGGCTAAAGTGAAGGTGCGCGCGGTCCAGGGTTACGGCGCGCAAGTCGCTTTCTGCGAACCGACGGAAGAGGCGCGTGAAGCTAAATGTGCGGAGGTGATCCAGAGAACGGGCGCGACGCTAATCCATTCGTTTGAGAATGAGGATGTCATCTCGGGGCAGGGGACGGCGGCAGTGGAATTGCTGGAGGATATTCCTGATCTTGATCTGATCATCTGTCCGGTCGGCGGTGGCGGTCTATTGTCCGGCACCGCGATTGCGGCGAAGTGGATCCGGCCAAAAATCAAAGTTATCGCCGTCGAGCCGGAGAATGCCGACGATGCGGCGCAATCGTTTCGTGCAGGACGATGGATGGTGACGGAAAAGAAATTCACCATTGCAGACGGGCTGCGGACGAACATTGGCAAGCCAAATTTCGATATCGTTCGGCAGTATGTGGATGACATAGTGACGGTGAGTGAGGATGCGATCGTTGCGGCGATGCGAACGATTTGGGAGACGGTGAAGATCATCGTCGAACCGTCCGCGGCCGTTCCCTACGCGGCGATTGCCGAGCGTGTAATTGACGTTAATGGAAAACGCATCGGCATTATCCTGACCGGTGGCAATGTCGATCTCGACGCGTTGCCGTGGAGCTGTAGCCGGGATCGTTGATCCTGTTGGGCATCAAGGCTTCCGGCTATAACCGGTCGACAGTTGAAGATCCGACACGAAATGAGCCGCACCTGAATCATGGAATCTCACCTGCTTCTTTTCGTCGCTACTATTGTGGCTGGAACAATCAACGCTTTGGCCGGTGGCGGTGGATTGATCACGTTCCCCTTGCTAATGATCGTGGTGCCGCCGGTAACCGCCGACGCCACAAGCGCGCTGGCGCTGTTCTTTGCATATCCCACAGCTGTGTGGCGGACACGGGGCCAGTTATCCGGTATCCTGAGCCGCACATGGTTATGGCTGCTTCTGGTTCCAAGTGTACTCGGGGGTTTAATCGGAGCTGTGTTGCTAAATCGCACCGGCAATCGCAGCTTTATTCAGTTGGTACCGTGGCTGGTGTTAGCGGCCACTGTGATCATTGTGCTGCGGCCGATCCTGGTTCGGCGCGATGAAACTGGTAGCGTGCATCCTGACATCCGGATGGCTTTGTGGCCTGCGGCAATTGCCGGCATTTTTCTGCTGGCCTTGTACGGCGGCTATTTCGGTTCCGGGATTGGCATCCTAATGATAGGGGCCCTGGGTTTCATATCGCCAGGCGATATCCGGCATGTGGTCGCGCTCAAGAACTTTCTTACCCTGTGCATGCGAGGTATGGCTGTCCTGGTGCTCGTGCTCGAAGGGAATGTGAACTGGAATTACGGAGTGCCGATGGCGATCGGCGGTCTTATCGGCGGCTATGTTGGGGGTATGGTATCGCATCACGCGAACCGTACTGTCGTTCGCGCCATCGTTATCGTGATCGGTTTCGCAGCTTCAGGATATTACTTCTGGAAGTTGTACGGCTCGACAGTGATGCAGATAGGCGGCGAGTAGGCCCGAGTCGCAAGTCAGAAGGCAGACAATTAGAGTGAAAACGGGGCCACGTTTATGGGTGCTGACGTGCTCAAAATTCTTTTGCAAGAAGGCAACCAGCGGCGTGACTAAAGTCGAAGTGTTGTTTGGAAAGGGAAATTTCAGGCATGAAAACATTTGGTATCGTCACAACAGCATTGTTTCTCGCGTTCGGTGTTACAACGTCTCGCGCACAAAATCTTGATAGAATTTCTGCTGCGACAGGAGTTCCAGTTGCGACCTTGCAAGCGGAGAGAGATTCGACTGGACTCGGTTGGGGCAGTTTGGAAAAAGCGCATTTGCTGGCAAACGCCACCGGCCAGAGCTTCGATGATATTGCCGCGCTGCATCAGTCCGGGCAGGGCTGGGGTAAAATCGCTCGCGACAACGGGTTGAGCCTTGGAAGGCTTGTCAGTAACGCTAACCGCTCGAGTCAGGCAACTACGCATGCGCAGAACCTCAACACCGCTCATGGCAAAACCACAACGATGCATGGAAGAAGCACGGCTGTTCATAGCCGAAGCGCCACAAGTATCGGCAGAGGCCAAAGAGCCAGAATGAACAGCAGACATAGTAGCAGTCACGTATCAAGCTCCCGATCCGGCTTCAGAGGGTTCCACAGCATGCATTCGATGGGTCACATGGGAGGATTTCATGGCGGCTCAATGGGCCACGGCGGTGGACACGGGCGGTAGAGCTAATTGCCGGGGGAGCTTTCAGCCTGGCACCGCAATTTAAGTCGTACTCGGTAGCAGATTCCTAAACGTCGGTTGCAGCCCAGAACCTGCGGAAGGCGCTCGGCCAACTACGATCGGTGACGCTGTTTCGTGCGGAATTGCTCATCTTCTCGCGCAGTGCAGAGTCGGTCACCAAAACTCGAATCGCCCGCGCAAAATCTTCGACGTCATGCGACTTGGTGATCAACCCGTTGTCGTTGTTCTCCACCAATTCTTTCGGACCACCGGAATCTGAAACGACGACCGGCAACCCGCTGGCCTGCGCCTCCAGAATAACATTCCCAAACGTGTCGGTTGTGCTGGGAAAAACAAAAATGTCTGCTGACGCGTACGCTGTGGCCAATTCTGCCCCTTTGAGAAAGCCGGTGAAATACGCTTCAGGCAAAGATTTTGCGAATGCCTTGGAATACGGGCCGTGGCCTACGACGAACAGTTGAACAGGTAATCCTTCGTCGCGCAGGCGACGATAAGCGGATGCCAGAAGGTCGAGGTCTTTCTCCCTCGAGATGCGGCCCACATAGAGCAGTCGAACTTTGCCGTTGCACGCGCCGAATTTTTCCAGGAAGGCTGAATCCCGTCGCTGGGGATGAAAGAGCTCGGTGTCGAGGCCGCGCGGCAAAATTTTCAGTTTAGACGAGTCAAAACCGCGCTTGATCCAGCTTTGCCGGTACTCTTCTGAGTTGACGAAAACCGTGTCGAGCTGGCCATAGAACCAATGCATGTAACCCCATGTAACGCTTTCAAGAAAACTGTCCTCGGTAAGGATACGAATGTATTGCGGGAAATCGGTATGATAAATGCCGGTGGTTTGCAGGTTAAGCATTTTGGCAGCGAGTAACGCCGTCAGTCCAACCGGCCCCGGCGTGCTGATGATGATCTCGGTGAATCTCTCGCGCTGAATGTAATTCAGCATCTGAAGGATCGGCGGGAAACTCAGTTTTTGCAGTTCATATTCCGGCAATTCAAATTCCCCGATAGGCGGGAAATTTTTGATTGGGATATTGGAAAGTTGCAGATCGCTCCGGGAAGCCACCACAACCAGTTCCTTTCCCGCCGCGGCTCCGGCGGCAGTCATCTTGCGAATTGTAGTCGCAACTCCGTTAACGTCGTCCAGCGTATCCGTGAACCATGCGCGTTTCCGATTTTGCAACGCAACCGGGACCTTGCCGGTCAATTCTTTAAAGACCTTTCGTAACCACGTGCGCGAAGGCGCCTGACTGTGAAAACCATAGATGTACGGCGTCAGGATCACCAGGATCGGTGCTATGGCGCTTAGAGCCTGCATGCTCTCTACCATGTTTCCGCTACTCAGTTCCTTCACGAATTTGTTGAAAAAGCGAAACGCGAGTTGCTCGGCGACCATGTTCGCCATCAGGAATGTCCGTCGCTCCGGTTCGCTCACCTTGTCCAACCGAGCAGCCAATTTCTCTTTGACTTCCGGGCGCGCGAAATAGCCGGACAATTCTTTCCAGAGCGATACGTTTGCTGGCTTGGCGAATTCAAAAATTTTGCCGGACAAAACACCTTGCACGATGAAATCGGTCTTCTCCTTTAGCGTGAACTCCGTCGGTGCGCGTCCCTCCATAAAGCGCGAGAACATCTTCTCCAGCAACGCCCCTCCAGGACCAAGCTTTTCGTGGAACCGGTCCTGAATGAAACAGGCGACGGTATTATAAAACCCGTGTGACAGGACTAGCGGCGTCCCACCCTGTCCGCACGCGGTGCAATTGCCGTTTCGAACAAAGTCGAGAAACGTCGCTGCAGAAGCGGCAGCAGGAGTTTCGGTGAACGCGGAAGCGACGAATTGCCCACCGTGATCGTCCGATCCGCCTATCAGGATCTTTCTCCACGGCTCGGCATGAGTGGGCATAATGCCATGGCGATTTGCAAGGTCGTCGATCTTTTCCGGCGTCAGCTGGTTAAAAAGCGCTTGAGCCAGTTCGCTCAACAGCGCATCGCGCAATCCATTGACGCCTTCGAAATGTTTGAATAAAAGAATGAGCAGTTCGAGATGAGTTGCTTCGAGTTTGCCGTTTACGCTGTATAAGGGATGCGCGACGGCGTGAGCGATTCGAGTACGTTGAAGGTACCGCTGCAAATCAAAGATGTTTTCACGGGCGCCTTGGATGTCGCGGTGCTGCTGCTCAGAGATTCCCCAAACTAAGATGTGCAGCTTGCAGCCGTCTTGGGGAAAGTAGGTCGTAACCTGCTCGCTTATAAAAGTCTTTGGCAGATGCGCAATTTCCAAACAGCCATCGACCGAGTCGTGATCGGTAATGGTGACGTAATCCATTCCGCGTTGTAGTAACTGCTCGTGCAATTGCTTTGGATCGGAATAGCTGTCGGGAAAATCGAATCGCCGGAAAAGCCATTCCTCAGAGCGCGCGCTATGGCGCGAGTGGAGATGTAGATCGCAACGGCTCACCTTATATCTCCTGATCGTTGTTCAGCGATCCAATCCTGATAGGTCGTAGCAGTTCGCAGAGTTTTTGTTGCGGCAACAAAGCTGACAATCTGCTTCCAAATAGCGGGCTGAGAATAGTCAGGAGGATGAATGCTGAGACGCAGCAGAGGTTTGGATTTGAGCAATCGGAACAGAACATTGTTCCAGCTGCGACTGAGAGCGCGACGCCAACTGGTGTGAACACTGTAAACGAGAGTTCGTGCAGGAAATACATTTCCAGAGCGGAAATCGGATATGCTGCCCAAACGGGTCGTGTATTCCATTTGCGCATCGCGAACAGCCCGCTCTGCTTCATTCCCGAGCAGCCACGCCGGTGCAATAAACCCGTGAGGCTTAAGCCCGTGCGCACGAAACTCATCACGCGCTGTAGTGATGCGTCGCAAAGCTTCATCATAACCCAAATCGTAAAATTCGCCCTCGTTTTGCGTATAGAATCTGGTCACGAACTTATCCCGCAAAGTTTCTTTGCTCCCAGGTGGACGCTCGTGGAAATAACCGTGGATGACGATCTCGTGTCCGTCAGCTTCCAAGCCGCGCAGCCAGCTTACAAACTGTGTGTGCTTTATAAACAGACCTTCATGATGATAATCCGGCACCACCAGAAGGGAACAAATACGGACGCCGTGAAAGCCTAGTTCTGAAATAATTTTGCTCGCGATCGGTTGATTACGAGGAGCCACGTCGTGCAGAGAAACCACGATCGAATTCGTTGCGGCGCCGGCGGTCGCGACGAGCGGAAGAAACTCGGTTGCCGCAATCGTACTCATTTGTGAAATTTTCCGCCCCGGAACAGTTTTGAACAAGGCAAAACATCAATATCCGTGATTCCTTCTGGTATCGTTCTCATATGCCCGAAGTAATCGGAGAGCGCGCTGCTCCCGAGTTGGCAGTATTAGACTCAGTATGCGCGTGCGTTGTTAACTCGCGCCCATGCGTGCAATTTCGCGAAACTCCGCCTCGCTTAGAGGCATCACCGAGAGGCGTGATTGTCGAACCAGGAGAATTCCTTTCAACCGCGCAGTGTCCTTGATTTCGCGTAGTGTTACCTGCCGCCGTAGCGGCTTGACTGCGGTCAGATTGACAGTGGACCAGTCGCCTTCTTTCGCAGTCGGATCCGGATACGCAGTGCGCGTGACCCTGGCAATTCCAATAACGGCCTTATCCTCGCCACTGTGGTAGAAAAAGACTTCGTCGCCCTTTTGCATTTTGCGAAGATTATTTCGCGCAGCAAAATTACGCACACCCGTCCAGCTGGTCTCCCCGTCGGCAACAAAATCCGACCACGAATAGGAAGACGGCTCCTGTTTCACCAACCAAAAATGTTTCATGTAAGAGAGTAATCCGAAAAAGTCCGCGCGGAAACGTTGCTGCTGGTTGTAGCGTGCGCTGTCCCCAGCACATATCTCACAGGGCGGCTGCTATTCTGGCCGCTGGGACAGGGGACACTTCAGCTAACGGATTCGACAATCACGGTGCTTTATCTCAGAATCGAACAAATGTCGCGCCAGCCGTTCATTACATTCGAAGGATCGGAAGCATGCGGAAAAACGACGCAGGTGCGGAGACTCGCGGCGAGATTAGACAGATTACGTGTTCCACATCTGATAACTCGCGAACCGGGCGGCACTCCCATCGGCGAAAGCATTCGCGAGCTTTTGCAATTTGCACCGCATAACTCAAACATGGCGCCGGAGACGGAGTTGCTTTTGTTTGAGGCAAGTCGTAGCCAGCTGGTGCGCGAGGTCATCAAGCCGGCACTCGCTCGCGGCATGTGCGTAATTGCGGACCGCTTCTTCGATTCTACGACCGTATATCAAGGAGCGGCACGGAAGTTGGATCGTCAGATGGTCGAGCGTTTCAATGCCTTTGCCGTCGGCGATTGTATTCCAGACATGACAATCGTGCTCGATGTCGACGCTGCAACAGCAGAGTTGCGTATGCGGCAGGAGCAACGCAAACCGGACCGGATGGAGCGGCAGCCGGCCGAGTTTCACGAGCGAGTTCGTAAAGGATATCACGATCTCGCCGCCCGAGAACCGGAACGAATCATTTTGATCGACGCCTCGCACGATGCGGATGCGATCGAGAGGCACATCTGGAAAAAGCTATCCTCGCGCTTCACAGTGTTCGAAAGAACAGCGAACAGCGAACAGCGAACAGCGAACAATTAAATGGCCTTTGCGCGTACGACTGCACTCGAATTTCTGCGACGCGCTCACCAGCAAAACCGCCTTGCGCACGCCTATTTGATTACGGGACCGGCGGGCAGCGGTAAAGAAGTGCTGGCGGCGGAGTTGGCGAACCTTGTTAACGGTACGCCCGTAAAGGATGTCTTTTCGTCCAGGGCTCGCGAAATTTTGGTTGCCCGACCTGAATCCAAATCGCGACGTATTGTGATCGCGCAGATTCGGGCGCTCGAGCACGCACTTCAAATGCGAGCGTCGAATGGCCGATGCAAGGTAGCGATTATCACCGATGCCGACCGGCTTCAAAGCGAGGCGGCCAACGCGTTTCTCAAAACGCTGGAAGAACCTCCAAAAGATTCTCTGGTACTTCTGTTAAGCGCTTTGCCCGAGGCTCTGCCGGAAACAATTCTTTCCCGATGTATTAACATTTCTCTCGCACCGGATGACAAGGTTCATAGTAAGGCGGAAGAGGGAAACCTGATAAAAATGCTGCGGCAAGCAGCGGACCACACAACCTGGGATGTTTCATTCGCCTATCGACTTGCTCAGGAATTTCAACGTCTGCTCCGAGCCATCCGCGAAGAGGTAAAACTGGAGACTGATGAAGCATTAAAAGAGGAAGAGATTCGCTACAAAGAGGCAACCGATGGGGCGTGGCTTGATGAACGCGAGGACTACTACAAGGCGCTGGCCGAAAGCCTTTACTTGCAACGGCGCGCCGCGCTCGTAGAAACATTGTTTGCCTGGTGGACCGATGTTCTTCGTGCAAGCAACGGCGTGGGACAACGCGATATTCCAGCTGCGAAACAGGGGACCGCTGCGCTTGCACAGCGTTTCGGAAGCGCCGCAATTTTAAAACGCATTCGTTCCCTTGAAGAATTGCGGGATCACCTCGGCCGCAATGTTAATGAGAGCCTTGCGATTGAAGTCGCGTTCCTGACAATTTTTACGTCTTGATGCGGGGCTGCTCCACCTCTTTCAGAAGAGTTTTCGAACTACTCTCACGGCCCTGCGGGTTGACAAAACCCTGCGCAAACCTATCCAGTATTCCCGTATGCGACACGTTTACCGATTAATCTTGCTGGCTGCTGGCGGCTCGCTGTTACTGTTTACCGGTTGCGCGACGGGAAAGGTGGCCTCTGCAGGCTCCTACCATGTGACGGCTTACAAACCGCACGATCCGTCCAAGGTGAAAGTGAAACTCTCGACCTCGACACAGAATCTGTTCGTCATGGAGGGAGATCGGGTATTGATGGCTGTTCAGGCCAACGTGGGCAAGCCTGGCACCGCAACGCCACATGGTCACTTCACCATTATCAGCAAACAAAAAGAGCGACGTCGACAGAGCGAGCCGGATCGGGGTTATCCAATGGCATACTGGTGCGAGTTCGCACCGGCCTATGGTTTTCACGAGGGATTTGTCTGGGCCGTCCCGCATACTCACGGCTGCGTCCGCCTTCACAAGGAAGCTGCTGCTCGGCTCTTCGCGTTAGTCCGGATCGGTACGCCCGTGGATATCGAAACCTCGCTTCCCGAAGATGCGAAGTATGGCAGCATGGTCACGCGGCTCGATCAAAGCCGCGACCCGGATCCGCCGCGCTCGGTGCTGATGTCTCCCAGTTGGTTTACGGATCCTCCCGGCCCGCTGCTGGTAGATCAGTGATCTCCTGGAGATAAGAAGATTCCGGCCTGTGGGCCGGCAATTGGAAAACGGCCGGTTAGGGTTAGGTTAACCGAAGCGATGAGCACGAACCTGATTTCCAGCGGCGCACCTGCCCGCGAGAGAGTAAACTTGCGCACGCCAGATGTAATGGCGGCCGTACAACAACAGGTCGAGTCGCATTACCGTAGCGATATTATCGAGAAAATTCGGCGTGCAGGCGGAATCATTTCGGTTGGAGATACGACTGTGCGTTTGGCGAAACAGTTTGGTTTCTGCTATGGCGTGGAACGTGCGATCGATCTCGCATATGCCGCGCGCAAAGTGTTCAAAGATCGCCGTCTATTCATCGTCGGCGAAATCATTCATAACCCGGAGGTCAATCACCAAATTGCCTCATTGGGAATCAAGAATCTCACCGGCAGAAATAAAGAGGCTGAGATTTCGGACCTCGGTCCAGACGACGTAGTGATTGTGCCGGCGTTCGGAACGGAACTGTCGCTGCAGCAACAAATCAAGGATCGCGGTTGTCAGATTGTTGATACCACGTGCGGAGACGTGATGAGCGTCTGGAAAAGGGTTCGAAAATACGCGAGCGAATCGGTTACCTCGATCATTCACGGAAAAGCCGAGCACGAAGAGACCAAGGCCACCAGTTCGCGAGCGCTTGGCGACGGCAGCGGACATTACGTAGTGGTTCTGACGCTCGCGGACACCGATTACGTTTGCGATTACATCAGGCACGGCGGCGATAAGCAGGCGTTTCTCCAAAAGTTTATCGGCGCGCATTCGCCGGGGTTTGACCCCGACGTACATTTGAAAACGGTCGGCGTGGCGAATCAAACCACCATGTTGCGCGGCGAGACCGAGGAAGTTCAGCGCCGCATTCGGCAGGCGATTATCGATCGCGACGGGCCCGAACTGGCACAGCAGAACTTCCGCTTTTTCGACACAATCTGCGGCGCTACACAGGAGCGGCAGGATGCCTTGCGCGAATTGCTCAACGTTCCGATGGATCTGCTACTGGTTGTGGGTGGTTACAACAGCTCCAACACGTCGCACCTTGCCGAAATGGGCGAGGAAAAACTGCCGACCTATTTTGTGCTCAATGCTTCACGCCTTGTCTCGGCTATTGAGATTAAGCACTATAATTTGCATGAGAAACGCGAGATCGTTTCACACTTCTGGCTGCCTAACGGGCCAGCCGTTATCGGCATCACGGCGGGTGCATCCTGCCCAAATAATTTGATCGAAGAAACGTTGATCCGTCTTTTCGAGCTACGCGGCATCTCGCGCCGGGAACTCGAGCTGGCGGCCTGACCGCGCAAAATTAGTATAGTGTGCACTGTCCTCAGCGCAGGGAAGCGTTGGGCATTCAAACTCGCAAGATTCTCTGAGGACAGCCGATGCTACAGTGGCTGGATTACCCACGCATTTCGTTGCAGCGAAACGAATAGTCTTGGAGATGGCACGCGCAATTTGGAAAGGCAGCATCAGTTTTGGCCTCGTTAACATACCCATCGCGCTCTATACAGCTACGCGACGGGAAGAACTGAAATTTCGTCTGCTGCGGAAAGGTGATCTTAGCCCCGTGAACTACAAACGCGTCGCTGAGAAAGACGGCAAGGAAGTGGCGTGGGACCAGATCGTGAAGGGCTACGAGTATGAAAAGGGGAGGTATGTCGTGCTGAGGGAGGAAGACTTTCAGCGCGTCGATCTCGAGGCCACGCAGACAGTGGATATACAAGACTTTGTCGATCAGGAAGAGATCGATCCGATGTTTTTTTACAAGCCATATTATCTGGAGCCACAGAAGGGCGGTGACAAAGCTTACGCCCTTTTGCGCGACGCGCTGAAGGACACGAACAAAGTTGGCATCGCCAAGGTGGTGATCAAAACGCGACAATATCTGGCGGGAGTCAAGCCGGAAGACGGCGCGCTCGTGCTCGAATTGATGCACTTCGCCGACGAACTGGCCGATCCGGGAAAGCTGCATCTGCCAAAGAAAATGGAAGCCGGCAAACGGGAAATAAACATGGCGAAATCGCTCATCGATTCGATGACCTCGAAATGGCAACCCGAGAAGTACAAGGACGACTATCGCGAAGCGCTCGTGGAAGTGATCGAGGAAAAAGTCGAAGCCGGTGGAAAAGAAATCGAAGAGAAGCGGCGGAAGGCGCCTAAACCGACCAAGGTCATCGATCTGGTTTCTGTTTTGCAAAAGAGCCTGGAGCAGACGACCGGTGCGAAGCGAAAAACGCCACGCAAATCCGACAGGGTAAGAGCACACCATACAAAAAAAGCTGCATAGCAGTTGCGTGTGCCTGGTGGACCCGCAGGCGGGTCGCGCAACAGAGTGGCTACAGGCTTGACACGCCAGCTAGAAATCATTGAGGCTCAAGCATGAATGCGCTCAATCGATTCGCTGACCCGGTTTATTGTATCGCACGATTTGTTTTCGGGTTGAACTTTGCCAGCCACGGAGGCCAACTGCTTTTCAGCATGTTCGGCGGTATGCCGGGCTCAGACAAACCGCTGCTTCAGCTGTGTGGCTGGATTTGCTTGATTGGCGGATTTCTCATCGCGTTCGGGTTGCTGACACGCGTCGCTGCATTCATCTCGAGCGGCACCATGGCTGTTGCTTATTTCATGGTGCACGCGCCGCATAACTTCTTTCCTATCGGCAATCGCGGAGAGCTCGCCGTGTTTTATTGTTGGTTCTTCCTTTTCGTTTTCTTTTACGGTCCGGGCCGTTGGAGCATCGACGCGATAATCTGCAGAGCTAAAGCCACGGCCACGACAACCTAGCTTGTCGTGGCAACCCCGAAAACATTCGGGGTTGCTGAGCTATATCCTTATTCGAATGCTGAATGAAATGATTTCCATGAAACTGAAACTTCGTATCGTTCGATTATCGATTGGAACCCTGACTGCTTTGCTTATTTGCAACGGGGCGTGTATTGCCGAAGAAATCAAGGATTTCGGTCGCGATCGCTTGAACAACTCGCCGCGTCACGCCGATTGGGTCGATATCAAATCGGGCGACCGCACAATCAAAGCGTTTGTGGTTTACCCGGAGCGCAAAGACAAAGCGCCTGCCGTAATTGTGATCAGTGAGATTTTCGGACTTACCGATTGGGTGCGAAGCTTATGCGATCAACTGGCCGAAAACGGGGTCATCGCGATTGCGCCCGACTTGCATGGCAAAAAGTTTGAGGATCTGGACGCTGCGCGCAAAGCAACATCTGAACTGCCAAAGGAACAGGTTAAGAGCGACCTGGATGCAACAGCCAACTACGCGTTAACGAAGATTCCGGCATGCAACGGCACGCTGGCGGTATGCGGATTCTGCTGGGGCGGGGGAGTCACGTTCGCCTATGCGAACGAAAATCCGAAACTGAAAGCGGCGTATTCATTTTACGGAACGGCCCCCGATGAAGCTTCGAAGGTCGCAAATATTCCATGTCCAGTTTACGGATTTTACGGCGAGAACGACGAGCGCGTGGACGCGACCATCCCCAAGGCGGAGGAGCTAATGAAATCTGCAGGGAAAACCTATGAGCCAGTTATTTATAAAGGCGCCGGTCACGGTTTCATGCGCTCTGGCGAACCGAACAATCCCGCCATGCGGGAGGCCGACCATCAGGCCCGCGACGAAGCATGGAGGCGCTGGAAGAAGTTACTGAAGCAACTCTAGGTAGGGCGGCCCACTGCGCTGCGGCGTTATTTCTTTACACTTTCCAACTCGTCTGCAAGTGCGCCCGCATCGTACACCTTTCGAAGCGCCTCGACGATTGCGGCGGAATCGACAGATACCGCGCGGGCTTGCGTGTCGTTATAAACGACGTCGAGCACCAGTGATTGAATGTTGCCGTCGAAAATGATGCCAACAAATTCGTTCGCCTTGTTTACCACCGGGCTGCCGCTGTTACCACCGATGATGTCGGCGTCGGAAACGAAATCAAATTTCGTTGTGAGGTTTAGATCGGCCTTCTTGTCGAGCCAGCGTTTTGGCAGATCAAATGGCGCCCGATTATCATGTTCGGCAGATCGCTGATACAAACCAGCGAAATCGGTGAAAGCAGGGATTTGTTTTCCGTCCTGCTCGTATCCGCGCACCGTCCCATAAGAGAGCCGCAGCGTAAAAGTCGCATCCGGATAACTGCCCGTTCCTTCTATCGCAAACCGCGCCTTCGCAATATCTGCATAGGCCTGCCTCTTGATTTCATCCTGCGCGTTGTAAATCTTTCGCGCTTCTCTGGCTGGTGCGTCGATCATACGAGCGAGATCAACCATCGGATCATGAGCGGCCTGCAATCCGGCCGCGTCCTTGCTATAAAGATCTTTCCGGACCGCCACGTCTTTGAGTTTCGTGCCGGTCACCAGTTCTACGGCGCGAGCGTGCGGCGATTTTCCAGCAAGAACTTTCTTCACCATCGGGTCTTCGGCTCCGAATTTCGAGGCGAAATCGGTCAACGAATCAGTGAGTCGCAGAATCTCGTAGTCGTCGTAGAGCGGTTCGTTCGAAAACAGATCCAGTTCCA